>CAYZJL010000070.1:0-9875 GCA_964478615.1 uncultured Zetaproteobacteria bacterium | reverse complement strand
CAAACGATAGCCTATTCCTACGGGTTACCCACACAGATTCGTGAAGCGCCACATATATTAGCTCTGGTTTTGTCTGGCTTATTGGTAAGTTCCTGCGGTGGTGGTGGAGAAGGCACGGCAGTAGGTGCGTCGATAGTCGTAACTGTTTTTTCAGGATCGGCAGCACCGCCATTGGCGCTCCCTACAGGTACAACCTATTTGAACCCCAGCATGCTCATAGCGCCTAATTTATCTGGAAAATATAGTGCCATTATACAGAGAGCAGGCTATGTCTTCGATCCTGCTGCTGCCTTGGCTGCACAATCAACACTTAAGGTGACTTCACTAGCGATACAATCTGCGGACTTATACGGTTCGTTTGAAATTACTACGGGTGCAGCCTATCCATTCGATCCGACATTGGGGATGACAACGGGCCTGACAAGCCTAACTGGATTTGCGGCAAATAGCCTGACTGTGGCTGGAGGCGCCACGAATTCACTCATCAATAGCATGGGAGGGTTGCCGTCATCAGTCCTTGGGCAATCCTATACATATACCATGATGAATGGTGCCACGGTGGTTTGGGTCGGAGCGGCGGGTTATGTGATTCCATATTCGGCTACGATGAACCCATCGGGATATACCTATCAAACATTTGGTTCGTGGATATGGAATAGCCCTGGCTTCCCTGAGGTTTACGAGGACTATTTTTCTGCAGGAGCTATAACTGTACCGGGAACTCTTCCTGTTGCGGGAACAGCAAACTATTCTGGAATCACTGAGGGTAGCTATGTGGATGCTGTGACTAAGGATCCAAGTGATACCACGGCAACCATGCATGCTACAGTAGATTTTGGCACGCGCACTGTAACTTTTTTTACCACTGCTACTACCAGTCTATCCACCAACGCGGCTACAGGTACGCTGGCAATCGCAAATCCTGGGCTGAATATGAGCGGCACTCTTAGTTATGCGGCTGGGAGTAATACATTCACTGGTGCTGTAACTGCTGCCTACGGCGAAAGTGGCAATGTTACTTGTAGGTTTTATGGCCCAGGTATTGCCATCGCAAACCTTACTAAAGTACTAGGTGCACCACCTGAAATTGGCTGCACGTATGCGGCCATGAAAGCAGGTGTTGGTGCAATACAAGGAGCTCTCGGTGGTAAATAAGGAAGAGGGCTGGTTAACTAGCGCCTCATCCCCCTATATGTTGTGTTTCTTCCAATCAAAGCCATGAGTAATGTTAGGCTCGATTATGGGATCAGTAATTACGGCCTGTTCAAGCAGTCTTCGAAAAACCAATCCACGATTACGTGATGTGCGGCGGTTAAATCGAAAAGTAAATTCTTCCAGATATGATTGCAAATGCTCAGTGCTAACTGCCCCCTGATGTGTGCCTAGAATCCACCGTTTGAGCAAGCTCGCAATACGGTGAACGCCTGGCATAGAAACATGCGCTGGTTCATCACTGGATGAAATTACCGTCTTGTGATGTACATAACCATTCTGCTGTAAATCGTTATAGCCGCTCCAACCATCTGTTTGTACAGTGCTCCCCTGTGTCACCACGTCACAGACAAAAGGAACCAATTTATCACCTGATGCATCAGGAATGTGGCGTATCCGTACTCGACCAAACCCAACTGGGTCTTTGATCTCAACAGCAATCACAATGATGGCCTTATCGGCCCCACGCCCATGCTTTCCGCCATGATCGACACCTCCTACAAGGCTCTCATCGACTTCAACAGCGCCCGATAATTTTGTTGGTCGCTTCGCACCATGGCAATTCGATACCTATGAAGCATCTTCCATGCTGTACGGTAACTTGTGCCTAATGTTTGTTGCAATGTTTTTGCGGATAAACCGTTCTTTGTCCGCCCCGAAGCTTGGCAACAAACTATTTACAAGGCACGGGGCTTAAACCAAAACCCTGGAGGCACCATGAAAACCATCATGCATTGTTATATGAAGGTTATTTTGTATCAAAATCGCGAAACAAATTTTGTGCCAACTTGGCTAATATTGCCTTGGAAAAACGGTGAAACCTCAGTTATAGACCATGTTGTATAAAAGTAATGCATCGATCAGCCGGATCATCTAATTTGACGCTACAGCAACGGACACTGGAGATATTATTAGCAGGCATTTTGATACTTGTTCAGTCCGCTGTATTAGCTATAAGCCGTTGCCAAGGCAGCAATTAAAAGGGGGGAGTAAAGAATCATATTTGACCCTCATGATTTGACAGGCATGATTATCGTCATGCCTCATTTAGTATTGATTGATGGACCCAATTACGTATTTCGCGCCTTTCATGCTGTGCGCCACAACCTTGCCAACTCAAAAGGGGAGCCGACCAATGCCGTGTTTGGCTATGTGCAGATGCTGCGCTCTATCCTTAAAGACCTGAGCCCTACCCATGTGGCGGTCGTATTTGACCCCAAGGGCGGCACGTTTCGTAATCGTATATATCCCGAATATAAAGCCCATCGGCCACCCATGCCTGAAGATCTGGCGGCGCAGTGGTCGTCAGTGTTTGATGTGACCGATGCGTTTAAATTGAACCGTATCTGTATTGAGGATTTTGAAGCTGATGATGTGATCGCAACACTGGCCAGGCAGGCGGAGGCCAAGGGGTGGGATGTGACCATGGTATCCACCGATAAAGATCTGATGCAGCTGATCAATGATCGCATCTGGATGCTCGATACGATGCGTAAAAAAGATTACGGACCGGAAGAGGTGAAAGAGAAATGGGGTGTTGGCCCTGATCGCATTCATGATCTGTTGGCGCTGGCTGGTGACTCGGCGGATAATATCCCCGGTGTGCCGGGTATCGGGCCAAAAACGGCAGTGCAACTGCTTGAAGCATATGGTGATCTGGAAGGTGTGTTGCGTCATGCTCCTGAAATCAAACAGAACAAGCGCCGTGAAAACCTGATTGAGTTTGCTGATAATGCACGCCTCTCGTATCGATTGGTGGCGCTCGATGATCAGGTTGATGTGGGTGTTGAGTTGGAAGATCTGGCTGTCAGTTTGCCTGACCGCCCCAAGTTGGCTGAATTGTTTAAACGCCTGGAATTTCGTCGCCTGCTGGCTGAATTTTCTGATAATGGTGATGGCTCTAAAGCGGTTGAGGTGAAGGAGCGTGCTCCCTCCGTCTCTACAGGAGCAGGGCAGAAAGCAGAAGAAACCGTTCATGAAGCTCTGCCTGCCCGCACGGATATGCTGGTCAATGATGATGATTCATTTCAGAGCTTGTTGCAGGCTCTAAGAGAAGCCGAGTTGATTGCGCTGGACACGGAAACCACGTCATTAAAAACCCATGATGCAGATATCGTAGGGCTTTCATTTTCTCTAAAACCAGGTGTTGGTTATTATGTGCCGGTTGCACATAGGGCCATTGATCTACTGGAGGCTGCACCAAAGCAGTTGCCAAGAGCTGATGTGCTGGCGGCTCTGCAGCCTATCTTGGAAGATGAAAACAGACCCAAGTGTGGCCATAACCTGAAATATGATGCACAGGTGCTGCGTCGGGCTGGTATTGAGCTGGCCGGCATAAAGGCTGACTCGATGTTATTGGCCTATTGTCTCTATCCTGCCAAATATGCACCGAAGATGGATAGCGTGGCCGAGGATTATCTGGGTTATCACTGTACGCCTTATGAAGCGGTGGCTGGAAAGGGTGCAAAACAGATCTGTTTTGATCAGGTGAATATCACAGAAGCGCTGCCTTATGCATCGGAAGATGCTGAAATTGCCTTGCGGTTGACGGATCTGCTAAGCGATAAATTACAGACTGAGAGCCGCTTGAATCGTCATGATGAAATAGAGCTGCCGTTGGCATCGGTGCTGGCTGATATGGAGTGGAAGGGCGCGCGTGTTGATGTGGCACTGCTGGCACAGTTATCTACCTCTTTTGGCGCACGTATTGCTGAGCTAGAAAGAGAGATTCATGCTGCTGCAGGAGAAGTGTTCAATATTCAATCACCCAAACAGTTGGGTGTGCTGTTGTTTGAAACCCTAGGTATTGAAGGTGGTAAAAAAACCAAATCTGGGCAGTGGGCGACAGGCCAGGAGGTACTGGAGAAGTTTGCCGATGAACATGACGTGCCGCGTTTGATTCTACAGGTGCGGCAGCTGGCTAAGCTGAAATCAACCTATACCGATGCTCTGCAAAAATTGGTACATGCCAAAACAGGGCGTGTGCATACGTCATATAATCAGGCCATCACCACCACGGGTCGATTATCTTCCTCCGACCCAAATCTGCAGAATATTCCGATACGCAGTGTAGAGGGGCGAGAAATCCGCAAAGCGTTCATTGCCGAACCGGGGCATGTGTTGATTGCAGCCGATTACTCTCAGATTGAATTGCGTCTGATGGCACACTTCTCTGGAGATGATGCATTGAGACAGGCCTTTGCGGATGGCAAAGATATTCATGCTGCCACTGCTGCTGCGGTGAACGGTATTGATCTGGCAGGTGTGACCGGTGAGATGCGTCGCAGTGCAAAAATTATTAATTTTGGCATTCTCTATGGCATGAGTGCGTTTGGTCTGGCCAAACAGCTGGGAGTGAGTCGAAGCGAAGCGAAAGCATTTATTGAATCCTATTTTGCCCGCTACCCCAGCATACGCACATTTATGGATGAGACCATGGAGAAGGCCAAAGAGCGTGGTTATGTGGGAACGTTATTGGGCCATCGTGTCTATGTGCCTGAGATCAATAGCAGCAATGGTATGCGCCGTTCATATGCTGAGCGTACGGCGATTAATGCGCCACTGCAGGGCTCTGCCTCCGATATTATTAAAGTTGCCATGATTGGGCTGCATCAGCGCTTGAAAGATGAGGCTCCGGAATCATCTATTATTTTGCAGGTGCATGATGAATTGATTGTTGAAGCGCCACAGGTAGATGCGGAAAGGGTATCTACGATTATGCGAGAAGCGATGGAATCGGCTGTTCAGCTGAGTGTGCCGCTGACCGTTGATATTGGTATGGGAGAGAACTGGTTTGAAGCGCATCAGCTTTAGTGGGGATCATTTCCGCTCACGTTACATCAGTAGAGCTGCTAAGCATAAGCCTGTGAACGTGATCAAAGTATGCGTGGCGGCGCTTTGTTGCGCATTTTTTGTGGCGATAGCATCAGCCGATGCCTTGCCTGCAACAGAGATTTATTTCGTGCGCCATGGTGAAACTGTGGGTAACGCAACCCATCACCATACGCATGAAAATGATCGTACTTTTTCCGATAGAGGGGAAAAGCAGGTGGCAGAACTCACGAAAAAACTGGCTGCACTTAGTTTCGATCATATTATCGTGAGTCCAAAATATCGTGTCCTGAATACTATTTTTCCGTATTTGAAAAAACACGGTTTGAGAGCAGAGATCTGGCCGGAGTTACAAGAGTGTTGCTGGCAGGAGAAATCGAACCGTTTGTCGTCATTCAATCTACAGCGCGGAGAAGCAATTCAGCTTGAATCCAGGATGAAGAGATATTTTACATTTCCTGATGACAATGCGGGCCGGCGATATGCGACAAAAGATTATGGCGATGGTCTGTTGCAGATGTTTAAGGCCATTCAATTGATTCGCAAGCGCTTTGCACATTCTGGAAAGCGCATTCTGATTGTCTCCCATTATCATATTGGCTCGCGTTTGATTGAAACATTGCAGTCGAGAGAGCCTGATGGACGCTACAAGCTCTCCAATGCAAAAATATCTCACCTGATTGAAAAGGACGATGGCACATATCGTCTGATTGATATGAACCAGTGAACTGCGGCATCAGTAACATATTGCTCTCTGCAATGGCCTGTTTGGGGTTGGCTGTCGGGATGAGCAGCAATGCTGTGGCAGCAGCCGATGCACAGGATTGTTTGTCGCACTATTATATGAAATCCTATGCCAAGGCATTGCCATTGTGTCAGCTGGCTGCTCTTGCTGGCCATGAGCATGCCCAATTTGCATTGGGCATGATGTACGCAGAAGGCAAGGGTGTACAAATCGATTTTCAGGATGCTGCTCGCTGGCTTGAAGCTGCATCACAGCAAGGTCATCTTGCTGCCCGTTATAAATTACAAAACCTGCAAAATAGTCTCGCTGAGCAGGCTAGGCAAAAACAGACCGCATCATTCTGGACAGATCATAAGCCGATGCCAGCTGAGAAAAAGATCACAGAAGCAACAACAGAAAAACCAGCAGTGACAGAACAGATTACAGTTAAAAAGCAGCCACTACAGCTTGAAACATTTGCTGAACCGGTGTCGATCCAGCCAACAAAGCAATATGCCCCTGTTGAGCCGGTGCTTACGAATCGACCTTCCTCTGCGTTGGTTTATAGTCAACCGACATCTGTTGAGCCTGTTGCGTTTGAACCGGAAGAAATTAACATTATTGAATCAAAACCAGAGCCCATACGGCCGCAAAAGAAGCCTGCATATGTTGATATGAAAGAAGATCTCTCAAAATCATGGCCACAGTATGAGGGGTTAAACAGATCAGAAACGGCTGAAATCGCAGAAATAATGGCGCGTGATCTGGCAGATGCAAACAGGGAAAGCGATACTGGAGAGGTGCTACCCGATTCGAAATAGAGTGATTTAAGCCGAATTGTTCACGAATAATGCGGTTTAACTGTTTTCGGGTGGTTTCTGATGTTCAGCTTGCCTCTCTACTGTCTCTTCTAATGGCGACGTTGGAGCGGGAGTGACAGGCTGATCTTTAGCACCGAAAAAGCTTCGGATTTTACTGAACACCGTTTTCAGGGCGCGCCATAACTTGGGCAATACCCATATCATCAGTAAAATAAACAGGATCATCAGTGCAATAAATAGGGTTGGGTGATTCAATGCGGTCCATAAACCACCAATCACAACGATATCTTCAGTCACCGATGCAGTCCAGTTGCTGAAGGGTTCCGGTGAGGTGTTGATTAGTGCGCGGGAGCCTGCTTTGGTGGCGTGTGTGGCGGCAGCTAAACCGCCCCCCATAATGCCTGCTGCCAAATCAAGTGCAGGCGTAACATCACCGACAGCTCCAGCCGCTAACATGGCACCGGCAGGAATACGGATAAAAGTATGAATGGAGTCCCAGCCGCTATCGACACCGGGTATTTTATCTGCGAAAAACTCTACCGCATACATCACACCGGCAGCCATCAGTACCATAGGATCGGTGAGTATTTCCAAGCCCGGAGGCAGATTGATATTGCCTGTTGTTCCCATCAGACCGAGCATCAAAATAGCTGCATAGAGATTAATGCCACTAGCCCATGCGGCTCCCATTGTTAGCGCAAGTATGGCGGCAATTTGATCGAGCTGTTCCATATGGCGACTCCTGTTTAAGCGATCAACCCAGACAGCTCTTTGCTATTGGAGTTAGTAAGTTGAGATCAGCTTATAGATGTAGTTTCCCAAATCAAGCCATCATCACAAGTGCAAATGATTCTTCTGAGGTGAAAATTTTACGCTAAAGGAGCTCTTAGGAATTAAACGTGATCAATGAAGGGTCAAGATCATCTGGAATATCCTGGCCCATGATTTCAAACAGCGTTGCGGCCAGATGTGACAGGCCGTGTGTGACATTACCTGGTTTTAGGTGATATGAACCATCGTAAGCTGCATCAAACAAAATACAGGGCACCGGATTGATGGAGTGTTTGGTACAGGGCTCGCTGTTACCATTGTCTTTAAAGACCAACATCTCTTCTGCATTACCATGGTCTGCAGTGATCAGGGCGCAGCCACCTGCTTTTTCCAAGGCAGTAACAATGCGTCCAACCGCTGTATCAACTGCTTGAATGGCCTGTATGGCAGGTTCTATTTTTCCGCAATGACCGACCATGTCAGCATTGGCTAGGTTGATGAGTCCAAAACCATATTCGCCGCTTTCAATCAACTGCACAGCTTTGTCGGCAATCTCTACGGATTTCATTTGTGGTGTATCTGCAAAGGATACGTTTTTATCCGAATCAATCAGGATATAATCTTCCATGCTCGCATCGAGTGGTTTGCGATAACCACCATTAAAAAAGAAGGTTACATGTGGATATTTCTGTGTTTCAGTCAGGCGAAACTGCTTAATACCAAGTCCAAGAATACGTCTGCCAAACGGGTTATCTACCTTGGTTGGCCCCATAATCTGCAAGGCAGGCAGATCTCTGTCTTCATCATAGACCATCATGCCTGCATAGGTGATGTTTGGTCGTATACCGCGATCAAATCCATCAAAATTATCCAGTTCAAAGGCTTCGGTGATTTCAATGGCCCTGTCACCTCTGAAATTCATCATGATGACTGCATCTCCATCGGCGATTGAACCGATAGGTACATCTTCATCATCAACGATGACAAAACCAGGCATATCCTGATCAATCAGATCCGGCTGCTCTGATCTAAAGTGTTCAATGGCAGCCTGCATGGATGAGAAGCGAAACTCAGCTTTACCATGCACCATCAAATCCCAGCCTTCAGCAACTTTCGGCCAGTTGTTATCACGATCCATGATCAGCCGTTCCCGGCCTGCGCCACAGGCAAATGCGAAATCAAAACCATCATGTTGATTGATCGGCGCAAATTTATCTTCCAGCAGAGAGACGAAGTGTTGAGCTGACTGAATGCCAACATCACGACCATCCAGCAGAGCATGGATACGTAGCTTGTTGATGCCGCGCTCAAAAGCATGATCAATCAAGGTAGAAAAATGATCTATGTGGGAGTGAATGTTGCCATCCGATAGCAAACCAAGCAGATGCAGTGTGACGCCTTCTTCTGCCCTGTTTATCACTTGTTGCAATGCTGCGGAATTAAAAAAGGAGCCATCTGCAATGGCATTGTTGATACGGGTTGGGCCTTGTTCAAGCACCATGCCGGCACCCATCGTCAAATGTCCTACTTCCGAGCCTCCCATATCTTTGTTTGAAGGCAGACCGACATAAGAACCATGCGTCATTAAACGGGTGTTTGGATAGGTCTGCATCAAGCGATCAAATACAGGCGTATCAGCTTGCGCAATGGCGTCTTCTTTGCCGCCTGATCCCAAGCCCCAGCCATCCATTACGATGAGTAATGCTGGACGATTACAATCATCAAGGGTGCGAAAATGTCTATCTGTATTCATTGCGTTCACCTGTGCAGTACCTGCTTTTGTTACATTGGCGGAACCATAACATGCCATCACTCTGGATGCATGTGCGTCAAACAGTATCTGGTTGTCACCAAACAGATTGAATAATGGTAGTTGTAAATATATGTTTTGCATGAGAAATATCGTCGGTAGAAATTTTCATTCTTTACTTCTTATGTTTTACGACTACTGTCTTCAGTATTTTTTTCCATGTTGGGAGTAGTCGGTGTGCATAAAGCAGCAAAAGTTCTTATTGTAGACGATGAACTAATGGTTCATGTTATTTTGGATCAATTGGTTAAAAAATATGGTTTTGAACCGCTTAAGGCCACCTGTGGTGACGAAGCGGAGCAGCAGGTTGAGGCGCATGCCCCTGAGCTTATTCTGCTTGATATTCTTATTCCGGGCAGTGACAGCATGGCTTTGCTTGAATCATTCAGGCGTAACCCGACATTGAAACATTCGCGCATTATTGTTGTTACAGGAAGCAATGACCTGAATATCATTGGCAACTATATTGCTGCCGGTGCTGATGATTATATTCTCAAGCCCTTCCATGCCACCCTGCTTAAAACACGGCTGATTCATGCCTTGGATCGCATTGAGCAGTCTCAGAATATTGATAAAGTGCAGGCCATTCTCTCTGAAGTGACAGGCAAGCTGCAGCAATCGGTGGAAGAGAGTGCTGAATATAGTAAGGATCTAAATTGCGGACTTAATAATGTACTGCTTGGTGTTGGTAAGTCTTCTCAGTTAT
>CAYZJL010000069.1:0-10191 GCA_964478615.1 uncultured Zetaproteobacteria bacterium | reverse complement strand
ACCTATTTCAATGCTACTTCTTTTCAGACGCATTTATGGATTGGAAAATACTCTTTATATTTCCCCGATTACAATACGATACAAGCCCATCTCAGCAGCATCTGCACGACTATAGGGTTCAACTATAGGCATTAATAATAAGTGCTATTTCATATGACACATCATAAATATAAAACTACAATGCACACGACTGCTATACTCTGATTCACAGGCATTGTTTGGCCAGCTTTCAGCCGTTAGCGTTGCCATCTTTAGACGGCAGGTAATCATGGACAAAATCATTATTCAGGGCGGTGCAGCGCTTTCCGGCACCATAGAAGCCAGTGGCGCAAAAAATGCAGCGCTGCCTCTGCTTGCCGCCGCAATTCTGGTCGATGGACCAGTAATATATCATCGTATTCCGCATCTGCGTGACATTTCAACCATGATGACACTGCTGGCATGGCAAGGTGCTGATGTCGCTTACGATGATCAACACTGTTTACATGTCGATACGCGCAATGCAAATAAATCCGAAGCGCCCTATGAGCTGGTCAAAACCATGCGCGCATCATCATTGGTTCTTGGCCCTCTGCTGGCCCGTTTTGGTCATGCAAAAGTCAGCCTGCCCGGTGGCTGTGCGATTGGAGCGCGCCCGATTGATATGCATCTCAAAGGGCTGGAGGCTATGGGTGCAAGCATTGAAGTCGAACAGGGTGATATTATCGCCAGGGTTGATGGCAAACTGCAGGGCGCACATATTGTCTTTGATCAGGTTACCGTAACCGGTACTGAAAATCTGATGATGGCTGCTGTGTTGGCGCAAGGTATTACTATACTTGATAATGCCGCCCGCGAACCTGAGATCGTTAATCTGGCTGAATCCCTGCGCACACTCGGTGCCAACATTGAAGGCGACGGCAATAATCGCATTATTATTGAAGGTGTTGATCGCCTGCATGGTGGTGAAATGACCACTATCGCAGACCGTATTGAAGCAGCCACCTACCTTTCAGCAGGCCTGATTACCGGCGGTGATGTAACCGTGACCGGTATTTCTTCGGATCTGCTCGAAGCCTTTTTGGCACGTGTAAAAGAAGCTGGAGGCCTGGTTGAAAGTGGTGAAAACTTCATCCGCTGCAAAGCACAGGGGCGATTGAAAGCTGTGGATATCCACACCCTGCCCCACCCCGGTTTCCCCACCGATCTGCAAGCCCAGTTCATGGCCCTGATGACATTGGCTGATGGTACCAGCGTGGTAAAAGAGACAATTTTTGAAAACCGTTTCATGCATGTGCAGGAACTTGCACGCATGGGTGCCGATATTCGCCTTGATGGTAATACAGCACTGGTAACTGGCATTGAACGACTCTCTGCAGCACCGGTGATGGCTACGGATTTGCGTGCTTCGGCCTCGCTGGTATTGGCAGGACTCGCAGCAGAAGGCGAAACCGTAATTTCCCGCGTTTATCATATTGACCGCGGTTATGAACGTATCGAAGAAAAATTAAGCAAACTTGGTGCACGTATTGAACGGCACAGTGCCAGTGAAAACTGGATGAAGGGAGTACAATCTGATGTCTGATTCAAGACCTTTAACCATAGCCCTATCAAAAGGTCGTATTCTGGAGCAAACCCTGCCGCTATTGCGGGCTGCTGGTCTGAATCCAGCCGAAGATGTGCAAACCACCCGTAAACTAATGGTGGATGGTGATTGCCATGGTGAGAGGGTTCGTTTCCTCATTATCCGTGCTGCTGATGTATGTACCTATGTTGAACAGGGAGCAGCAGATATAGGCATTGCCGGTCGCGATTCACTACTGGAATATCGCCCTCACGTATATGAACCACTGGATCTGAAAATTGGCCGCTGCCGTATGTGTGTGTGTGGGCCAAAAGAGCTGGTTGAAGCAGGCACACCGGAACGTGGTAGCCGCATTCGAGTTGCTACCAAATATGACAAACTGGCTTCAGAATACTTTCTGGCTCAGGGCATACAGGCTGAAATCATTCATCTCTACGGTTCCATGGAACTGGCTCCACTGGTTGGCATGGCAGAACGCATTGTCGATCTGGTTGAAACCGGTGGCACTTTAAAAGCCAACGGGCTGATAGAAGAGACGACGATGTGTGATATTTCCAGCCGTCTGATTGTAAACCCGGCCAGCTTTGCAACACGCAAGTCTAGCATTCAACCTATCATTACATCACTGCGTCAGGCTGTAGAACTCACTGAACGCACAACACGAAACACAAGCGTCTAAAAGATTCGTAAAGGACAAGGGATATAGACATGAGCAACATTCTCAGACTGGACTCACAACACAGTGACTTTGACAAACAACTTGATGATTTACTGTGCAGGGAAGCCGATACCGGTGATGATGTACAAGGCTTGGTGGCAGGCATTCTTGCTGATGTAAAAAAACGCGGCAACGCCGCCCTGTGCAATTACACCGAGCGTTTTGATGGCTGGGCCTGTGATGGTGAATCTATCGAGATTACCCGCGAACGCATGCAACAGGCATGGAGTGCGGTATCCGATATGGATCGTGAATCTCTGACCCTTGCCGCCAACCGTATTCGTGATTATCACCAGCATCAGCAACAGGATGACTGGGAATACACCGATGATGTTGGCATGACACTGGGCCAAAAAATAACACCGCTTGATCGTGTTGGCCTGTATGTGCCCGGTGGTAAAGCAGCATACCCCTCGTCCGTATTGATGAATGCCGTACCGGCTGAAGTAGCCGGTGTGGAAGAAGTCATCATGGTGGTTCCAACACCAAAGGGTGAAATCAATGAGTTAGTTCTGGCTGCCGCTTATGTGTCCGGTGTACAGCGTGGTTTTGCTGTCGGTGGTGCACAGGCTGTCGCAGCACTGGCATATGGCACAGAAACTATTCCTGCAGTCGATAAAATCGTCGGCCCGGGCAACAAATATGTCGCTGCGGCCAAACGACAGGTCTTTGGCACCTGTGGCATTGATATGATTGCTGGCCCATCTGAAATTGTAGTCGTTGCTGATGGTGGCAACCCTGCCTGGATTGCCGCTGATTTCTTGTCTCAAGCTGAGCATGATGAAGCAGCGCAGAGTATTCTGATCTCCACAGATAAACACCTGTTAAACCAGGTTGCCGATTCCATTGAGGCGCACCTTGCGGTGTTGCCGCGTGCTGCTATTGCCCGCGCTTCAGTAGAAGCTCATGGCGCTCTGATTCATGTACAGAACTGGGATGAAGCTGCTGATGTGGTCAACACCATTGCACCGGAACATCTGGAACTGGCTCTGGAAGATCCTGATACTATCTTACCTTCCATCAGACATGCCGGTGCTATTTTTATCGGTCACTTTGTACCCGAAGCACTCGGTGATTATATTGCTGGCCCTAACCATGTGCTGCCCACCAATCGCACCGCGCGTTTCTCTTCTCCATTGGGCGTCTACGATTTCCAGAAGCGCACCAGTGTCATTCGCGGCACCCGTGAAGCAGTTGCAAAGATTGGCCCTGCCGCTGCGCATTTAGCACATCGTGAAGGATTGCAAGCGCATGCTTTAACACTTGAATTGCGCTTGAAAGATAACGGATAAATACAGATGATCAGAAAAGACATTAAATCTTTATCGGCTTATCACGTGTCGGATAGCTCCGGCCTGATCAAACTTGATGCGATGGAAAACCCTTTCCAGCTGCCGGAGTCTTTAAAAGAATCCTGGGATGAGTGCCTAAGCTCAGTTGACATCAATCGTTATCCTGATGCTGATATGGCTGAACTGCGTGCTAAAGTTGCACATCACGCTGGAGTTAATGCCGATCAGATTCTGCTTGGTAATGGATCTGATGAAATCATCCAAATGATTATCATGGCTATTGATCCTGGCACCTGTGTTGTACCTGCCCCTACTTTTGTCATGTACGATCTGATTTCACGCTGGTTTAGACGCCCTGTCGCAACCGTTCCACTGGCTAAAGATTTCAGCCTGAATGCCAATCAGTTTTTACAGGTGTGCGGTCGTGAAAAAGCAGAAATTGCATTTCTTGCATGTCCGAACAATCCGACCGGCAACCTGTGGCCGGAAGAGACCATCACCAGAATAGCCAATGGCTTTGATGGCCTGTTGGTCATTGATGAAGCCTATGGCCCATTCTCTGAACGCAGCTATACGCACCTTATCGCTCCCAATGTGTTGATCCTGCGCACCTTCTCTAAACTTGGCTGGGCTGGCTTGCGCCTGGGTTATGTCATTGGTGAAACAGAAAATATTACCCAGCTGAATAAAGTGCGCATGCCTTACAATATCAACGCACTAACACAAGCTGCTGCATCCTTTTTACTGGATCATTTTGATCTGTTTGAAATGCAAGCTGCTGAAATCAAAGCGGAACGCGAACGCATGTCTAATGCGCTGCACACATTTAACGGGGTAAAGACATTCCCGTCGCAAGCGAATTTCATTCTGATTCATGTGCTTGATGCCGATGCACTCTTTGATCAACTCAAGACACGCGGTATCCTGATCAAAAACATGCACGGTGCTGGTGGTTTGCTGAGCAACTGTTTGCGCATCACGATTGGCAGCGCAGATGAAAACGATGCAGTGTTGGCTGCAATGGATGAAATAATCAATGGAGTTCCAGCATGACGCGAGTAGCACGTATTGAACGCAACACCAAAGAGACACAGATCAGTCTCTCTATCAATCTTGATGGCTCCGGTATCGCTGAGCTGAATTCCGGCATCCCTTTTCTGGATCATATGCTCGAACAGATTGCCCGCCATGGGCTGGTTGATTTAAGCATTGATGCCAAAGGTGATCTCGACATTGATGCCCACCACACGGTAGAAGATATCGGCATCTGTCTGGGTGAAACCTTGCGTGAAGCCATTGGCGATAAAAAAGGTATTGTACGTTATGGTCATGCGTATGTGCCATTGGATGAAGCGCTCTCCCGTGTAGTGCTCGATTTTTCCGGTCGGCCGGATCTTGAATATCACGTCGACTTCCCTAAAGAGATGGTTGGCACGTTTGATGTCGATCTGTTTAAAGAGTTTTTTCAGGCTGTCGCCAACCATGCCAGAATCAGCCTGCACATTGATTCCCTGCGTGGCAGGAACAACCACCACATCATCGAAACCGTTTTCAAGGCGTTTGGTCGTGCGCTGCGCATGGCAGTAGAAAATGATCCGCGTCAGAGTGGTATCCCATCCACCAAAGGTGCGCTGTAACAGCGGCCCTCTTTACAAATAAGCTTGATACGATGCATCACAACGCATGGCAGGAGCCTCTAGCCCGATGAAAAAAACCGGATTAATTAATTATGGCATGGGTAACCTCCACTCCGTTGCCAAAGCACTGGAACAGACTGGTAATAGCGTTGAGTTGATAGATGATGCTGAATCACTGGTTCAGTATGATCGCATTGTATTGCCCGGTGTTGGTGCATTTCGTGATTGCGCCAGCGCGCTGAAAGATACCGGCATGGATGCAGCACTAAAAGAGACAATTGCTTCCGGCACACCTTTTCTTGGCATCTGCCTTGGCATGCAAATCCTGATGGATGTCTCCTATGAGTTTGGCCGTTATCCGGGCCTTGGCATTGTTTCCGGAGCAGTAAAAGGTTTCCCGGAAGATCACCCTGAACGCGGTTTCAAAATACCGCATATGGGCTGGAACGATGTTATTTTCTCATCAGAGAAAGAGGTGCACCCGGTTCTTGCAACATTAGCCGGTCAGCAAGTCTATTATGTGCACTCCTACTACTGCGCTCCGGAAAACCCCGCACAGCTGTTGGCTGCCTGTTCATATGGCGATCACCCTTTTGCTGCAGCAATCGGGCATGACAATGTGATTGCAGTCCAGTTTCACCCGGAGAAATCCCAACGTGCAGGTTTGGCGATGTTGGAAGCATTCCAGCAGTGGAAGCCCTGAAACAACTTCATTTGTGCCCGATTGATTAGCAGTTTTTTTGCAGCAGGCACCGGTTTCAAGCTACTCTGCAACCTTTAACTTCAGAGGCCCATAGCTCCACCTGGAATCAAACAACGCGTGACTAAAAAGTCTCCAACGGCGCAGTGAAACAGGCGAGTACAAGCACCTTTGCCAATGCACAGCGTGGTCATGGTCTGGCTCAAAAATGTCAACGCTGTCATAACTTTGAACCCAACCAGGAAAAGAAATTCGGCCCCAATCTGTTCGGTGTAGTTGGCCAACAGGCTGGCAAGTCTCAGAACTACAAATATGGAGCAGAACAGATAGCTAATGCGAAGCGCATGATTTAATACCGTAGTAATGCACTCGCAGCGAACAAGCGGGTGCATTTCTCCTGTAGAGTCGTCATCATTGCGGCATGAAAAACAGCCCCCCCTTTGAACTCATTCCCGCTATCGATTTGAAAGGTGGCCACTGCGTACGCTTAAAACAGGGCCGCATGGATGATGCCACCGATTACGGCGATAACCCAGCCGCTATGGCAGCCCATTGGCAAGCTCTTGGAGCCAAACGCCTGCACGTGGTTGACCTGGACGGAGCCTTTGCCGGAAAACCGGCCAATCAAGATGCCATTCGTGCGATTTGTATTGAGATGAACCGCGCGGAGATGAATATTCCGGTTCAACTTGGTGGTGGACTACGTGATCTCAACATGATCGAAGCCACCCTGACGCTTGGCATTCAACGTGTAATCTTAGGTTCTATTGCAGTTTCTAATCCGGCACTGGTGGAAGAAGCATGCAAAGCGTTCCCCGGCCAGATCTGTGTCGGCATTGATGCCAAAGGTGGCATGGTAGCCGTACACGGCTGGGATGATGTCACCGATATGAGTGCAGTTGATCTGGCTCTGAAATTTGAAGATGCAGGTGTGGCATCGATTATCTATACCGACATCGCCCGTGACGGCATGATGACCGGCCCCAATATTCCCGAAACCGTCAACCTAGCCAAAGCTATCTCCATTCCAGTGATTGTATCCGGTGGTGTTGCCAAGATGGATGATGTCACAGCCTGTGCTGCCCATGTAGAGGATGGTATTTGTGGTGCCATTACTGGCCGCGCTATTTATGAAAAGAGCATCGATTTTGCAGAAGCCATGGAACTACTCAAATGAATAAGACTCCACCACTAAGACTCAGAGACACTATGAAAAACACATACAAAAAAGGTTACTTTGTGCCTTTGTGCCCCAGGGTATCTTCTCAGGCTTCGCCATTCACCTTATGCCTTCGTGGTTCACTCTAATGTTATCAAAAAGAATTATCCCTTGCCTTGATGTAGCCCATGGCCGTGTGGTCAAAGGTGTGCAGTTTGTCGATATCATTGATGCCGGTGACCCCGTTGAAGCGGCCATCAAATATGATCAACAGGGCGCTGATGAGCTTACCTTCCTCGATATCCGTGCCAGCCATGAAAGCCGCGACACGCTCTATCATATGGTTACAGAAGTAGCGGAACATGTGTTTATGCCACTCACCGTTGGCGGTGGTGTGAAAGCGCTGGCTGATATCGAAAACCTGCTGCATGCAGGTGCCGATAAAGTATCGATCAATACCGCTGCAATCTTTACACCTGAACTGGTAAAAGAAGCTGCCGAACGCTTTGGATCATCCACTATTGTGGTCGCTGTCGATGCCAAGCGTGTAGAGAGTGATCAGGGCGGGCACTGGGAATGTTTCACCCATGGTGGCCGCAAACCAACCGGGTTAAATGCGGTGGAGTGGGCCAAGCGCATGTCTGATTATGGTGCTGGCGAAATTTTACTGACCAGTATGGATGCCGATGGCACCAAGAATGGTTACGACATTCCGTTAACGCGCGCAGTCTCCGATGCGATCAGTGCCAATGTCATCGCTTCAGGCGGCGTAGGCACATTGGAACATTTGGCCGATGGGTTAACCGAAGGCAAAGCCGATGCAGTGCTTGCTGCCTCAATCTTCCATTTCGGCACATTCACCATTGCCGAAAGCAAAGCATACCTGGCTAAAAAAGGTATCCCTGTTCGTCTCAATCCATAACAGATCAGGGTGAATTACCCTGATCATCTAAGAGGATGCTAAATTAACGCCTGCCAATCAGTAACTCGTCGCTTTCGCAGCCCATCCATGGACTGCACGGAACCATTGAGCAAATCGACATTCTCTTCAACATAGTCGAAATGCCCTCTCTATCACCGGCTTATTTCCCACAAGCACTTGACACTCTGAAATGCAGAGCATTAAGGTTCGGCCACTCTGTGTTTCAGAGTTTAGTGCAAGCGGAGGCGAGAAATGGGACAAGTACAATCAAAAATAGACCCGATGAATGAAGCCGAACAACGTTTGGAAGATATTCGTTCCATGATGGATGCCGGGCAAAAAAGCATTCGTATGGAGAAACACACGCTGATCTATTGGGGCATTACAGGCGGCCTGTTATGTACAATCATGCCATTTCTATTAGGAAGATTCACTGGCTACTGGACAACAATCAGCATATTTATGGCGACTATAACTATAGCTTTGGCGACGGTGGCTGTGATTGATTATAGAAAAACCAGGCAGATCAGACGCCAACAGGATAGAAGCACCTCATTTGTACAAAAACAGATCACCCGCATCTGGTGGATGTTAATCGCCACCACGCTACGTACTTCTCCGCCTGAGAAAGCTCCTATCTCACTGGCAGCATACAACCAACAAACTGATCAACAGGGGACATATGTCGTCACTATTCCGGCCGGTAGCAATATCCCTTTCAGAGTATCTATTTCAGGAAGCCCAATCAAAGATGTCGATAAACATGTGATTCCACTTAGCCTGCAACATCCTGTCGATATCGTCCTTATTGATGGAAAAATGACTGACATGTATCGCTTACAAGGTGAAACATGGCAATCAACACGTTGGGATTATCCATTCAGAATCAGCAAAGTGCGCATCCAACTGGATAAACAAGATGGCCTGCATGCCTTGATGGATATGAAAGTACTGCTTGGCAAAGACAGCAATGACTGAATTGGAAAACAGTGTTTATGAGGCACTGGATTCGGTGTTGCATCAACCGATTCGAACACGAATCGCAGCTTTCCTTTCGGCCAGAGGTGAAACCACATTCAGCGAGCTGAAACAGGCGCTCAAGCTGACCGATGGTAATCTGGAAGCACACATGAAAAAGTTGACACAGACCGGTTATGTCGATGTTCGCAAAGAAGCGGATGTTGGTCAGGAAAGCAGACGCAAACGATCACTAACCTTTTACAGCCTGTCTGAACGTGGCAAAGAAGCCCTCTCCGCCTATGTGCAGGCCCTCAGCGGTTTGCTACATTTTGATGCGTAACCCCATGCTTTTGCGAAATTTCATGTGCTGCCTGATCTTGCTCATTTTCCAGAACACAGCCTTGGCAAATGAGTCAGCTAGCCAACTTGCACGCCAGGTGGTAGATCAACTGATGAATATCGAAAATGAGAACGCTGCTGCCACTATCCAAAAACTGGAGCGTAATTATCCGGACTATCCACTGCTGGGGTTTATGAAGGTAGCACCCCTATGGGCCAAAGCCGAAGCGACGTATGATAAAAACACCCGCCTCAGCGCCTTGCATGCGGTTCTTGAACAGCTTTCACAAAACATACATGCCGCAAAATCAGAAATCGGGAAACATCCCGATCATCCAGACTGGCTACTCAGCCTTGGTCTGTCACAAGCATTCTCAGGCTTGGCCTATATGCGTCTTGGCGAATGGCTAAATGCCTATCATGCAGGACGAGCCGGGCGCGACACATTACGTGCCTTAGCGCAAACTCACCCTGACATCGAAGATGCCTATTTTGTACTGGGTTTCTATGAATATTACACCGGCAATGTGCCCTTTTATCTCTCATGGCTAACCTGGATTGTTGATCTGTCCGGAGACCGTGAGCTTGGCCTTCAATACATATATCGCGCCATTGATCATGCCCCGCTCTTCTCCCCCGAAGCATCTCGCCTGCTGCTTACACAAACTGAGACCGATATAAGTAACGCCTGTAAAAAAAATGAGCTTGCCCATAATATGGCAGTTCGTTATCCCAATAACGAGCAGTTCCCATGGTTGGAGCAACAGATGCAATCCATCTGTATTACTCATCAAAGTAAATAAAAGAGTCCGCAGAAGGAATTTTAACAAATATGAAAAAGAAAATTTTTATCAGTATCCTCATGTTCATTTCAATTGTCTGTTTTTCCAGGGTATATGC
>CAYZJL010000068.1:0-10477 GCA_964478615.1 uncultured Zetaproteobacteria bacterium | reverse complement strand
ACTAAACACTATTCATCATCGTTCATTTACCTTCTATCAGGCGACCCAACAAATATTGCCCATAAGCATTATTCAAACGTTTTGCCAATGATTCCAGTTCCTGTTCAGTGATATAACCCATCTCCCAGGCTATCTCTTCCGGACAGGCGATTTTAAGCCCCTGACGCTTCTCAATCACTTCTACATAACGCGATGCATCCATCAGTGATTCATGAGTCCCTGTATCCAGCCATGCTGCGCCACGCCCAAGCTTTTCGACATGCAGATCTCCCATCTTTAAATATTCACGAATCACATCCGTAATCTCAAGTTCCCCACGAGCAGAAGGTTTAATATCTGCAGCTATATCAAGCACCCGATTGTCATAAAAATAGAGCCCTGTGATCGCAAAACTTGACTTAGGATATTCCGGTTTTTCCTCAATTGAAACGGCTAAACCACCATCATTAAATTCAACCACGCCATAACGATCCGGATCATGCACACGATAGGCAAACACTGTCGCTCCAGAAGATTGTTCAACAGCCCTTTTCAACTGTTCAATCATGCCCTGTCCATAAAAAATATTATCTCCAAGAATCAATGCAACCGCATCCTGTCCCACGAACTCTTTGCCTATAGTAAAGGCCTGAGCTAATCCTTTCGGCTCTGGCTGCTCTGCGTAAGAAAACTCAATCCCCCACTGGGATCCATCACCCAGCAGGCGTTGAAACAGAGGCAAATCTTGTGGTGTTGAAATCACTAATATTTCACGAATTCCAGACAACATTAGTGTAGAAAGCGGATAATAAATCATCGGCTTGTCGTATACCGGCATCAGCTGTTTACTGACCGATAGCGTTAACGGATGCAGGCGCGTGCCGCTTCCTCCTGCTAAAATAATACCTTTCACTTAGATTCTCCCCTCACACTCATTGGTATAATAGCACATTATCCAGATATTTATCGGCTGAATTTCAACTAACTTAAACAGTCCACTCAAACAACCTGTCATCATCACCAGAACCAGCTACCGTCATCCAGATCATCTTTACAGCGTTTGATCTGGGCGGCATAGCGGGAAGCTCTGCGTTTTACTTTTTTGGCCACTTTGATCAACCACGGTTTTTTGTTGAAGGTCTTACGCTTCCAACCTCCATGCCCCTCATGATAGGCCAGATATTGGTTATAGGCATCCCATTTGGAGATACCAATGGTTTTATGTGAATAATTACCATACCAGCCGATAAAATCGGTAGCATCTTCAAAATCGTCTCGATCTGCGCCCCAGTTTCCGGTCGATTTTTTGTACCACTCCCAGGTGCCATCAAGCACTTGGGCATAACCATAAGCAGAGCTTGTCTGCCCCCAGGGAATAAAACCTAGCAGCGTATCATCAGGCGCTAAAGCCTCTGATCTAAAACGAGATTCCTGATGGATAATGGCCAGCTGCACATGTACCGGCACGCCCCACTTTTTAAATGAATCATTGGCCGCTTCATACCAGTCATCTTTTTCCTGCAACATCGAACAGGCATCATTGAGGTTTTTCGGTGGCCCACTGGCACAAGCCGCCAGGGACAACAGACATACACACAACAAAAAGCGCACAAGACCCATCAGGAACGATTCCGAATCAGCAAGGTTTGCCTTAAAAACAACTGCATTACATCAATATCCGTTCAATGCCACCATTTTTAATCTTTTGCACAAACTGCTTTTGCCAATCTTCGCCATGCAGATTTTTGGCCAACTCGACGACAATATAATCAGCATCGATCCCTGTTTCCCCTTCCAAGCGAGACAAACCCTGCAAACATGACGGACATGAAGTCAGCACCTTTTGCTCGGCCTCACCCGGCATTTGTGCCTGGGCCTTGGCAATCTGCTCTTCCTTACGCATACGGATTTTCCCGGCAATTTCAGGATGAGCTACAGCCAACGTTCCGGCTTCACCACAACACTCTTCAGTTTTGACAGAATCAGAACCCAGCAAGGATTCAATCGCAGCATGCGAGCCATGCCGTTTCAATGGCGAGTGACATGGCACATGATACATATATTCCACACCACTCACATTTTCCGCTTTTACGCCCTGTTCCATCAAGTACTCATGAATATCAATCAACGGCGCACCCGGGAACACCTTCTCCAGCTCATAACGGGTAAGCTGATCATAACAGGTACCACAAGAGACAATCACCGCCTCAAAATCGAGATAAGAGAGCGCATTTTTGATACGATGGAACAACACCCTGTTATCATAGGTAATCTGATCACCTCTCTTTTTATCACCACCGGCTGTCGATGGATAACCACAACAGATATATGATGGTGGCAATACCACATTAATGCCAAGATCAAACAGCATGGCCTGTGTTGCCAGCCCTACTTGTGAAAACAGGCGCTCAGAACCACAGCCCGGAAAATAGAATACCGCCCGACCATTGGCTTTCTTTGGATCACGCAGTACCGGAATCATATTTTTATCACGCGATTCAATGCCCAGACTCTGGCGTGCCGTGCCGCTGCTCAATGATGGTAAGGGGCGTTCGATGAAATTAATCACCTGCGCCGGCACACCTTCAAGATTACGGCTGGCTGCTGGTTTTTTCTGCACTAAGCCCGTCAAACGTCCGAGCTTATTGAGCATACGATGGCCGGCATAACCCCAGCGAATCACCGTTTCGCGCATAAAGCGCACAGCATTCGGGTTCTGCAAGATAAGAAACAGCATCGCCAGTTTAGCACCCGGATTAAAACGCGATTTGCCCTTATCCTTGAGCAGCGCACGCATACTCTCCGTGACTTCACCAAAATCGATATTAACCGGGCACGGCGCCTCACATTTATGACAAATGGTGCAATGGTCGGCGATATCTTCCAGGCCCTCGAACTGCTCAAAAGAGATACCGGAACCAGTCTGCGACTCATACAACAAAGCTTCAATCATCGCACCCGTCGCCTGAATCTTGTTACGCGGGCTATAGAGCATATTGGCACGCGGGAAATGCGTATTACACACAGGTTTGCACTTGCCGCAACGCAGACATGGGGAGATCGCTTCAGACAGGTCGGACAGATCTGCAGCCTCCAGAATCATCGATTCCATCTCCAGCAACTTGAAGCTTGGCGTGTAGCTCAGCTGCAAATCGGTATCAGGCAACAACTTACCACGATTAAACAGGTGATCCGGATCAACGGTTTTAAGATATGCGGCCGACTCTTCCAGAATCGCGCGATCCATATACTCAAGCTTGGTAATGCCAATACCGTGTTCACCGGAGATCACACCACCCAACGCAACCGCTTTGGCCATCACCTTTTCAACCACCCGATGCGCTTTTGTCATCATCTGATAATCATTGGAGTTAACCGGGATATTGGTATGCACATTACCATCACCGGCATGCATATGGGTAGCCACCACGATTCGACTGGATAGCGCCTTTTTATGTGCCTTTTTGATACCTTCAATCAAGGCATCATGACCACGCAGCATATCACACAACGGAGTCTCCACTTCATCCCGATAGGAGATGCGCAAAGATGCCCGCTGAATCACCCGAAACAGATCTTCCGAGCGTTTATACTTCACATCTTTCAATAGCGCCGAGACATGCTTGGCAGGCTTATCCAAACCTTTCAGCAAACTACACCAGCGCTCGCGAGCTTCTTCGATCAAGAGCTTACAGTTATCCAGTTTATCACTTAAAAACGTATCATCATCGAGTGCCAGATCACTGACTTCCAAACGGTTACCAGTGATGCGCTCTTTGGCATGATCCAAATAGTTTGCAATGGATTCAATCGCTTCTTTCTTATTAAGAATAGAATTCTCGATATTCAGATGTTCCACATAATCATTGTATTCGCTCAATCGATCCAGCGGAATCACCACATCTTCATTGAGCTTGAATGCACGGGTGTGCTTGGCAATCGCTGCCATGCGACCACGGTCACCCCAAAAACGTTTACGATCAGCAGATGACGTCGCCACAAAACCTTCACCGTTACCGTGTGACGTAATACGACAAATATCAGCACAAGCTTTAGCTACAGCTTTCTCATCATCACCGGAGACATCAATCAGAAGAACCACGCGCGGGACTTCTCGACGCGTCGATTTGGAGATGTATTCTATCGCTTTGACATATTTCTCGTCGAAATGTTCCAGCCCTTCTAGGTGCGCGCCTTCCAACGCATCGACATGGTGTTTAATACCCACCATCGCCTTGGTCGCATCATCCAGTTCCTGACCGAAAAATTCACAACAGACCGTACGTGTTACATCAAAGGCACGATGCAATATAAACGTCGCCTCAACAATAAAACCATCCGTACCCTCTTTCTGCACACCGGGCAGCCCACCCATAGCTTTACGGGTTACATCTTTACCCAGCCCCGCTTTACGAAACACTGAACCTTCAATACTTAATATATCATTACTAATTTCTTCACCGGACAGCGCATCGGTTTTAAGCAGCGAATAACTGACCTCCTGCTCATTGTGCACCTTGCCCATATTGTGATTGATACGCGTTACTGTCAGCCAGTTGCCATCAGGCATCACCATCTTCCAACTCAGCAGATTATCAACACAGGTACCCCAGATCACCGCATGTTTACCACCGGCATTGGACGCAACATTTCCACCAATCGTACAGGCCCAGAGACTGGTCGGGTCAGTAGCAAAGACATGCGGCATGGAGGCTTCCATCACTTTACCCGTCACAGCACCGGCACCGGCACTGATTGTTGCTACTTCGCCAAGATTACCGATATCGCACTGCGCGACATCCCCAATCGCATCGAGTTTTTCGACATTAATCATCACGGCATTGTCAGATAAGGGAACCGAGCCACCACACAGGCCAGTGCCACCACCACGAGGAATCACTACCAGATCCAGCTTGGCAACTGCACGAATCAGACCGGGCAGTTCATCAGCCGAATCAGGTGTAATCACACAGAATGGTGCATGATGCCTCCAGTCAGTCGCATCGGTAGCATGGTGTGTCAGCGTATAAGCATCAAAATGGACATTATTGGCATGCGTGAATTTGGCAAACGCCTTACGCGCCTTTTTTCGTTTGGCCGGCTCATTCTCAAACCACTGATAGAAACCTTCCAACATCCGGCTGGTACAAGCCGCCACCTTAAGTGCACGCGGATTATCTATAGCTCCAGATTCAATACGGGACAAACGATCATGATGACGGCGATGCATAAGCTGCAATCGTTTTTTATTGCCCAACAGATCATTGCGCAAGAAAGTATTGCGCTCAACCACCCACAAATCACCAAGAATTTCAAACAGCATACGCGCTGAACGACCAGTTCGGCGCTGTGTACGCAACACATTCAGATCATCCCAGGCCGCTTCGCCCAAAAAACGAATAACGATCTCACGATCTGAATAAGATGTATAATTATAGGGTATTTCGCGGATATTCTCAGACAAAAAGATCTCCATGCTTGCTCGGTGGTTCCGTATGCAGACGCAGCATAATAATTCTATAAGATGAATGAAACCTTAATTATTCACCTTAATTATTCAGCGCCCATAAAACACCATACAGCTATTCTTGGCTAGCAATACTTCCCCAGCTATCAGGCAATAGCGCCGACAAACACGCACGCCACCCCGGCCGCATAAAAAAAAGCCCGCCGAATCAAAGATTCGACGGGCTTTATAAAATTCAAACGATCAATCAGGCGATAGCTTTCACTTTAGCGTTCAAGCGTGAAACAGTACGGGAAGCCGTGCTTGCATGAAGTTGGTTTTTACGACCTGCACGATCAAGCAATGATGTTGCCTGACGCAGTGCAGTAGTAGCGGTGTCTTTATCACCTGCCTCTACAGCGACCAACACTTTTTTAATTTCAGTACGCATAGCACCTTTTTGGGTACGATTCTGCAGACGTTTTTTCTGATCCTGACGAGCACGTTTGAGTGCTGATGCATGATTTGCCACGTTGTTAACTCCTTACAGCTTGTGCTGCGCCTTTAGTGAGGCGCGGAACCATACCGTGTCAGCATGGAGTGTCAACGTTATTTCAGATCACGTTATTTCAGATCGCGGTTCAGGGTAATCGCATTAAAAAGTAGTGCGTCATACTTAAAAACTTTTACCGCAGAGGATATTTCAATGCGATTGACCTGACTCCATTACAAAGCATCTGCACAAGCCGATCATTCCATGCTAAAGTACGCCTTCAACTCGGCTGTTGCATCCGCCGGTTCAAGTTTCGGGAGGATTCATGAAAGTTTCAGAAGTTATGTCACATGGCAGTATCACCTGCAAAGCAGGTGATACCCTGCATGATGCTACACAAAAAATGGTTATGCGTCGCTGCGGCTCTTTGCCCGTTATAGCCGATGATGATGCCAGCCAATTAATTGGTATTATTACCATTCGCGATACTATGTTGCCGCTTTACCCTAACTTTGGCGAATATATGCATGACGCCAAATCAGCACGTGATTTCGAAGAGATGGAAGACAACTACAAACGTGTGATGTGTATGAAAGTCAAAGAGGTGATGACACCAAATCCAATGTCTGTCCCTTCAGAGATGCCTGTATTAAAAGCAGCCTCATACATGGGACTAAAAAACTTGCGCCGCTTGCCGGTAGTCGATGATGGTAAATTATCTGGCATGGTCAGCATTGGCGACATCAACCGGGGCATGTTTATTCAACACGGTTAATTGATCAGCCTCATAGTACAGGCTCTGGAGTCCTCCAAGAGTCTGTACTATGAGCTATCCATTTAATTCATAAGCAATTGCCCTTAACATCATCCCAAAGCCACTCATCCAAAATTTGAACCTGTAAATGATCTGGCAAGCTATGCAACCAGTCATAGAGCTCTTCTTTCTGCTCCACAGTTGTCCATAGCTGCATTTTTTTCTTTTCAGGGTCAAAGCATCGCACTACGCCTAAGCCATCTTCACCCTGCAACAAACCTTGAAAGTGATTCTGCTGCCGGGCAGGCATGATAAACTCAACAATCAACGTCTGCCCTCTATTTTCCACGACTATTTTTCCTTTCAATCTGTATCCAGCGTGCAACATTGGACTGGTGGTCAGCAAAGCTTGTAGCAAACTGATGCCCGCCTGTGCCATCGGCCACAAAGAATAGAAACGTTGAATCAGCCGGTGCTGCGGCGGCACGCAGGGATGCCGCTCCGGGATTCCCTATCGGTGTAGGCGGCAAACCGCGATTGGTATAACTATTCCAGGGCGTATCCGCACTTAAATCTTTTTTATGAATATTACCTGAGAACGACCCTGTCGTTTTCCAAATCCCATAAATCACGGTCGGATCCATCTGCAATGGCATCCGCTTTTCCAATCGGTTACGGATCACGGCAGCCACCAGCTGGCGCTCTTTCTCAATACGCGTCTCTTTCTCAACAATAGAAGCCATGATGCGCAACCGTTGTTGTTCATCTGCATCACTGGAAAGCTCGGCCATAATCCTGTTCTGCGCATCAATCATCGACGTTAACATGCGTGAGATGTTCACCGGTTTATTATATTGATAGGTCTCAGGTAACAAACGCCCTTCCGCCTCGTCCGGTAACAGCTCTTTCAATGCTGTCTGCCAATCACTCACCTTTGTTGCAGTTTTTCTTGCCAACAGTGTAATGACTTCATCCGTTCTCAAACCCTCCGGTACTGTGACCTGAAAACGCATCACATCCCCGCCTCGCAAACGATCAATCACTGTAGCCATATTCGCGGGCTTTTCAAAATGGTACAGACCACTACGCAATCGATTACCAACCCCCTCAAAACGAACCAGCAGACGAAACAGATACTGAGATGAAATCACATGCTCCTGCTCTAACAAACGTGCGATTTTTATCGTCGAAGCACCCTGCGGAACAACCACTTCCACTGGTTTTAACGGCGCATACGCTTCCACCCACTGCAAACTGATCCAGCTTGCTCCAGCCAGCATCACAATTACTGCTACTGCAAACAAACGCAGTAGAACTTTTCTCATATCCGCACACCCTCTTCCTGCCTCAAGGTTTCTATTAATAGTGTAACCGCAGTATGTGCTGTGCTCATCGCTTCTGCACGTTGAACATCACGAATCTCACCAACAGCTCGGATAAACATGCCGCTATTACACAACACCACTGCTTCACAATCATCCAACCAGGATAGTGGGCACCGGCTTTCATGCACCAGCCCTTTCTGCATAAGAAATTTGCGCACCCGGCCTGCTAACACGCCAGCACCGGCCACCGGCGTATGCCAGCGCCCCTCTCTAAATAGCAGTATATTTGCAGTCGCAGCGGCCAACAACATGCCATGCTGTTCAAACAACAGGTTCACATCGGGCTCACCACATAACAGACGTGATGTTTCCGCATAATCCGCACTAAATTTGGCTGTTTTGTTTTTCAATGGGAACGGCCAGCTTTTCAATCGCAATACAATAGGCGCACTGCTCTGTTGATATGGCATACTCTGAATATGCACCACCGGCTCTTCTGCCTTTCTCAGCAACCCCCAACGCGCCTCACCTGCGCTGATTGTCAATCGAACCAGACTATCAGAGCCGCTCTTCATCGCTTTTTCAAGACAGGCAAGGCGCACTTGTTCACCTTGCTCTTGTGAGAATGACACACCAAACTCACGCAGCCCCGACAACAAACGCTGCCAATGCCCCTTCCAGTCGAAAATTGCGCCATCAATCACCCGAAAGGTTTCAAAACAGGCCTCGGCATACGCCAATCCTCTATCCATATGTTCAACCGAAACTATCTTCAATATCGAATCCTTAACACAGATGAATCTCTTTCACTTCGTGAAATGAAATATATATCACAAGCTGAAAAAGAGACATCTGTTCATTTGTCTCATCTAACCCTAACCCTCGAATCATTGCATTATTCGTGGTAGCAAGCCGCCCATGAGCGATTTATACCTTGAGGCTATCGAACACGCACGCGTCTATGACGTGGCCATTGAAACACCGTTGGAGCTGGCACCAAAACTTTCCGGCCGCCTGCACAATGAGGTACTGCTTAAACGTGAAGACCTGCAACCTGTATTCTCCTTTAAACTGCGCGGAGCCTACAACAAAATCGCCCAGTTAAGCGATGATGAACGGGCTCGCGGCGTAATCTGTGCCTCTGCCGGTAACCATGCTCAGGGAGTAGCGCTATCAGCACATAAGCTTGGTATTGATGCCACCATTGTGATGCCCAACACCACGCCTGAAATCAAAGTTAAAGCCGTAAAACGTCTTGGCGGCAATGTTGTACTGTTTGGCGACAGCTATTCTGATGCCAGTGCGCATGCTCAGGAACTATGTGAACAGAACGGCATGGTGTTTGTACACCCCTATGATGACCCGCTGGTCATTGCAGGCCAGGGAACCATTGCTGAAGAGATGATGCGGCAGTATCCGGGCGATCTGGATGCCGTATTCATACCCATCGGCGGCGGTGGACTGATTGCAGGCATGGCGGTTTACTTGAAAACCAAGTCACCGAACACAAGAATTATCGGGGTGGAACCGGTTGATTCAGCAGCCATGCATGACTCAATCAAAGCAGGTGAGCGCATCACCCTGGATCAGGTAGGTATTTTTGCCGATGGCGTGGCTGTCAAAAAAGTGGGCGAACACACTTTTAAAATGGTTCAACAGTATGTTGATGAGATTATGCTGGTGGATACAGATGAAATCTGTGCCGCTATCAAGGATATCTACGAAGACAACCGCTCCATTGTTGAACCTGCCGGAGCACTTGGCGTAGCTGCACTGAAAAAATATGTAAAGAAGACCGGTGCCCGTGGTCAGTTGCTTGCCGCCATTAACAGTGGTGCAAACATGAATTTTGATCGCATGCGTCATGTTGCCGAGCGCACTGAAATGGGCGAAGGTCGAGAGGCGCTGTTTGCTGTCACGATCCCCGAACGGCCGGGCTCATTTCTTGATTTCTGTAGCATCATTGGTGATCGCAACATCACCGAATTCAACTACCGCATGTCCTCGCGCTGTGAAGCCCACGTGTTTACCGGCATCAGTATCTCGGATGATGATGAAGCCCTGGCGCTGGAAACAGCGATGAAAGATGCAGGCCTGCCAACCCTTAACCTGCATGATAACGAACTGGCCAAACTGCATATCAGACACATGGTTGGCGGCCGTTCTGATCTGGTGAAAAATGAAATGCTATACCGTTTTGAATTCCCTGAGCGCCCAGGGGCGCTATTGGAATTCCTTAGCCGTGCAGCAGCCCACTGGAATATCTCACTGTTCCATTACCGCAACCATGCTGCCGCTTTTGGGCGCGTACTGGCTGGCATTGAGGTGCCGCCTGAAGAACGTTCAGAATGTGAGGCTTACCTTAAAGCGCTGGGCTACCCTCATGTTGATGAAACAGACAATCCGGCCTATGCGTTATTTCTAAAAAAATAAAAAATTTATAATGCTCGATTTTTTTAAACACTTGGCATGCATTGCTT
>CAYZJL010000067.1:7164-10477 GCA_964478615.1 uncultured Zetaproteobacteria bacterium | reverse complement strand
GGCGACCACCTGTCATCGAAGTCTCACCGGTATCCACCAGTGTCACTTTCCATGGCTCTGCAGTGTTCTGATGTACCTGCATTGAGTTATCATTCATATCAAACGTAACATCTGATGTGTGCAGAAAATAGTTGGCGAAATATTCCTTAATCAAATAACCCTTGTAACCAAGGCAAATGACAAATTCATTGATACCATGGGCACTATAGCTTTTCATGATATGCCACAAAATTGGTTTACCACCAATTTCAATCATAGGTTTAGGCTTCAAATGGGTCTCTTCGGAGATTCTAGTGCCAAGCCCACCTGCCAGTATAACTGCTTTCATCAATTACACCTCAATTCATTCATAAGTTAATATACTCTATTTCTTCTTCACTTCGGCTGAGCGCAGTTGTTTGGCGAGATTATCCAGCACACCGTTGATGAATCCACGTGGTGGTTCGCCTGCATAGGCACGGGTTAATTCCAGCGCTTCGTTGATGATCACTTTATACGGGATTTCCAGGCGATTCTGCATTTCCCATACGGACATACGAATCACATTGATTTCGATCTGGGCAACAGAACGCAGGCTTCTGCCACGCACAGCTGTTTTGATAATGGTATCGAGTTCATCAACATGATCAGTGACACCATAGACCATCTCACGAAAATAGTTCTCATCCTGGTCTGCCCTGTCTTCATGCTCTAATCGACTGGCGATAAGGTCAGGGATCATGCCACCATCTTTCTCGGCGGTGCCCCATGCATACAATGTTTCCAGCGCCGATTCGCGCGCCATGTGACGATTTGCCATTATGCCTCCAGAGCCTGCAACTGCCGAACTACTTCAACAGCTGTTAATGCTGCTTCTTCACCTTTATGTCCATGTGCGCCACCGACACGTTCGAGTGCCTGTTCATGCGTATCAACGGTCAGTACACCATTACCAACGCCGATATCACCGCGCTGTGCCACTTTACCGATAGCATCCATCGCACCCTGACAGACATAATCAAAATGTGCCGTATCGCCGCGAATCACACAACCCAGACAGACTACCGCATCAAATCGGCCCGTGTCAGCCATCTTTGTCGCAATCGTACCAATTTCAAACGCGCCTGGCACATGTACCGTCGTTATATCTGCATCAGAACAACCATGCTCTTTCAGAGCAGACACGGCTCCGGACAATAGTGCTTCGGTAATATCAACATTAAACCGGCTTACCACGATGCCAACGGTTAAACCGGTTGCATCGACGTTTCCAGCCAAATGTGGTGCGTCTAAACTCATGTTTTTTTACCTTTCATATTCAACAAATGCCCCATCTTATCACGTTTGGTGGTCAGATAAGCGACATTATCTTCATGCTCGCCCACTTCAAGCTGTACACGTTCACTCACTTCCAGACCATAACCATCAAGCGCAATAATTTTCTTGGGATTATTGGTTAACAGTTTCAAACGGCGCAGGCCCAAATCACGCAGAATCTGTGCACCAATGCCATAATCACGCAGATCGGCTTTGAAACCAAGCTTGGCATTCGCTTCAACTGTATCGTGCCCTGCATCCTGCAATTCGTAGGCACGCAGTTTATTGAGCAGGCCAATACCGCGCCCTTCCTGACGCAGATAGAGAATTACCCCTTCACCCACTTCGGCTACCTGTCGCATAGCGGCATGCAGCTGCGAACCACAATCACAACGGCGCGAAGTAAACACATCACCGGTCAAACATTCCGAATGCACACGCACCAGACAAGGACGATCGGCATCAGGGTTTCCCATCACCAGCGCCACATGTTCAGCCTGATCCACTGCATTGGTATAACCAATCAGACGGAACTCACCAAATTCGGTCGGCATACGCACTTCCACTTCACGTTTGACCAGCGAATCATGTTTCAGGCGGTGACTGATCACATCGGCAATCGAGCCCACTTTCAAACCATGTTTTTTCGCGAACTTCTTCAATTCAGGCATACGCGCCATCGAACCATCATCATTCATAATCTCGCAAATCACACCGGCAGGTTTCAAACCCGCCAGACGAGCCAGATCAATACTGGCTTCAGTGTGGCCTGCACGCACCAGCAAACCACCATCACGCCCCACAAGCGGGAAGACATGGCCGGGGGTATTGATATCAGACGGTTTTGCATCATTCTGAATAGCCGTGCGCACAGTATGAGCCCGGTCATAAGCAGAAATACCTGTCGTTACACCTTCAGCCGCTTCAATAGATATGGTGAAATTGGTTTTAAATTTGGAATTGGTATTGGCCACCATCAGCGGTAGTTGTAACTGATCGGTATGCTCCTGGGTCATGGCCAGACATATCAGACCACGACCATGTGTCGCCATGAAATTGATCGCTTCAGGTGTCACCCACTCTGCCGCCATGACCAGATCACCCTCATTCTCGCGATCTTCATCATCGGCCAGAATAATCATGCGGCCAATGCGCAACTCTTCAAGCAGCTCTTCAGTTGTTGCCAAAGTCATGATTTCTCCGTTGGGAATTGCATCAGCCGCTCAACATAGCGACCATACATATCAGTTTCGATGTTTACCCTGGCGCCTGCATTCAGTGCGCCCAAATTGGTGTGCGACAAGGTATGAGGAATCAGGTTCACGGTAAAGTCATTCCTGCCAACGTTATTCACTGTCAGGCTAACACCGTTAATACAGACCGAGCCTTTCACCACCACATAACGCGCTAAAGCATCCGCTAATGTGAAAGTAAACTCACGATGTTCGCCAACCTCTCGAACAGACTGAACCAGCCCCACACCATCGATATGACCGGTCACCATATGTCCACCAAGGGCATCACCCATGCGCAATGCAGGCTCAAGGTTCACTGCCATCTGCTCGCAGGCATCTGCAAACGTAGTCAGCTGCAGTGTCTCCAATGACAAGGTCGCAGCAAACGCACCACTAGTCGGAAAAGCAGTAATCGTCAGACAGCAGCCGTTACATGCCACCGAATCACCGATATGCCAGCCTGACATATCAAGAGCCGTTGCAAAGACCATATGCGACTGTTGAGATTCCTGTTGAATGGACGCAATCGAGCCAACATCCTGAATGATTCCGGTAAACATGCGCCGAACCCTACATGTTAATCGCATCATTGATAAAGCCACATCACTTTATTTTTGTACATACCTGTAGAAAGGGTCTGCCACTGATGTGCATAGCTCCTCATAAAAACATCAAGATATGAAAGCCTGGCCCCGATTTTATCTTGAAAGCCTGGCCCCGATTTTCTTGGCCCCGATTTTCTTGCCCCGATTTTCCATTGCCAGCCTTGGCCGTAGAATCAA
>CAYZJL010000067.1:0-7064 GCA_964478615.1 uncultured Zetaproteobacteria bacterium | reverse complement strand
TGGCCCCGATTTTCTTGCCCCGATTTTCCATTGCCAGCCTTGGCCGTAGAATCAAACCGCTTGATGCGGGCTATGCTGCCGAGATCACCGGCCACACTGAAAAACATATCCGCAACTGTGTGGATCCCCAGCAACCCAGCCATCAACTAAGTCTGAAAGCATGGGAGCTGATGCTGCTCGCAGGCATGGATACATCACCGCTGGAAACCCTGTGCCATCACCTCGATGGTGCCTTCATCAAAAACCCAAGCATAGAAATCAACGGCGATAACCCAGAAGATTCCCTTGCCGCGATATTCAAAGAGCTTGGCGATGTCGGTCAGAAAGTGCTGGAAAATGGCCGCAAAAACAGCCCCAGCGGCAAAGCCTGGAGCCCCCGCGAAGGCGAATCCTTCGACCGTGAAATTGATGATGTAATCGTAGCCCTGCTGCGCTACAAGAAAGTAGCCCACACAGTCCATGATGCGAAAAGGAGGGTGTGAGATGATCGCCATCGATTTCGCCAAAGCAGAAGCCACGCGCAAAGCACTCAAGCCGCAGTTTATGCAGCATGCGTCTGTAACTGTTTGTGCGAATATAAATGCAGACAGTGCGCCAGCGTTTAATCGCGCTGAGCTTGCGCATATTAACTACGCATCACCATTGCGTGAGTTTGGTCTGGAAGCTGATGTTTATGGTGTGAACTCACTGGGTATGGTCATTTCTGTCGTGTGGTCTAAAAAACAGAAATGCACGCACTGCGATAGCGATGGATATACGGAATGCAGCGCATGTGGCCATGATTCTGAATGTGACGAGTGCAATGGATCTAGTCTGTCTCATAACAGTGAGGCGCTCGTCACGCGATGCGATGGCCGCACCATCATTAAAATTTTCGACCATCTGTTTACAAAAAATATGCTGGGAAGCGGGTTGATACCGTCAAACGATCTGATTGTGCATCAGGATGCATGGGAGATGGTGTGATGTTGCAGGTAGCCATGATCAATAATCACAGACCATTAACGCCTGCGGGTGTGTGCCTGACTGGTAACACGCTGCGGTGTCCTGAATGCAACAGAGTCGGTGCGCTTGATGGTTATACTGTTGCCGGATCGGTGGCGTTGTGTTGCAAGTGCGGGCATGGATATCCGAAAAAAACAGGCGGGGCGGTGATGAAACAACGATCTGTGCCTGTGCTTGTCGATAGAGAGGATATCCGCAGCAGGCTCAAAAATTACAAAAAAACAAATCACTTGCAGTGGCGTATGGTGGTGATCCTGCTTAATAGCACGTCAAAAGAGCTCAATTACACAGTCAAACGGCTTGGTGTTGCCTGCTCTCCCTCATCAAGCGCCGGAGCTGCTTATATGCAGCGCCTGGCGCAAGCTCTGGATGCTCTTGAAGCACAGGAGTCTTTCTAATGGATGTCATCAACGCCCTGTTCGAATTCTGCGGCGCGCTGGCCATCATCCCATCGATTCGGGCCGCGCTGCGTGAGAAGCAGATCATGGGATTATCGATCTGGTCAACCGTGTTCTTCGCAGCATGGGGCTGGTGGAATCTGATCTATTATCCGCATCTCAATCAATCATGGAGCGCCTGGACGGCTTTACTGCTAGCCATCACCAACACCATCTACCTGTTTTTAATCTGGAAGTATAAATACAGCGATGCATGGCGTTGCAAACGCTGCATGAGTGGAGGTGAATCATGAAGCTGAAGATGAATCGCAAAGGCGCGTGGGTAGACGTGGTTGAGTTTACCGCGCGCGGTCAACGGCAGGTTGAAGATGCGGCGCAGTTCCTGGCGTCGCTTGGCGGTATCAATGGCATGAAGATTGTCGATGACGGTATCGATGTGTCCTGGTGCCTTAAGCCTGACTTTGAGTGGGTGATCCCCGGTGAATAATATCAAGGCTGGAATATGTGAGGACTGTGGCCGCTATTGGACAGTGACCGGCGGCGGGCTGAATGATGATGGGCAATGCCCTGACTGCACGGGCAAGTATGCGGTCCATCGTGAAACCAATGATTATGAGTTACCCCACGGCCTTGCCCGTGATTTGGCTGCAAACGGATCAGGGCTGGGTGACTGCTGATGATGACGACCCTGATGATCTTATCCCTAATCTTATCCCTAATCTTATCCCTAATCTGTTTAGCTGGATCTGTGCGGCTGTTTGGTGGATGGCGTGAAACGAAGATCGAACCCATGTGTGACTTGTTTTGAGTGCGCCGGTGGTTTGGGCGATTGTGGATCCGCGTGGCTTAATCACTGGCGGCGTGTATGAACACCATGAAGATGCGATAGCGGACTGCGAAAGCCGCAATCAAGTGCTGCACGACACCTATCAGGAAATCCGGGGCGATTATTGCCATTTGCAAGCGCTGCCATTTTTTGCGGATCGGATGGCAACATGAAAAAACCTGAATATTATGCTGCTGGGGAGAGAGAGATATTGACCGCTGACTGCATAGAAGATGCTCTAGTCGAATATATTGAACAAGTCGATCCTGATGCCCCGATTAGTCCTGTTGCGATTCACGGCTATGCCCGGATGCAAATCGACCCTGAATCACCACTTTTTATGCAGGCATTAGAAGGTGTACTCGAAAGATTGGATGATGAATATGCCAATCCTGAATCAGATGAATATATTCAACCCACCCAGGCCATGAAAGACGCGCTCAAAGTCTTTGCCTCGGTGATCATTAAAGAATACCCGGTCTGGATGTGCGAACAATGCGGCGATCCCATCACATGCGCGTTTGATTACGATCAAGAATCGGGAGAACTGAAAAACATTGCTGCTGTGGTGATAAAATAATGTTACCAGGCAACATCATCAAACGCGACGAACCAGCAGCCATGCAGATCAATCTGGTGATGCTGCCGAAGGCATACCGTCAACCGGTTTGGGAGTGGATGCAAAAGCATCGCCCTGCTGTGTGTGAATGGCTGGGTGGTGACCAGTGCAAAATGATGCGCGCCATGATGGATGCAGCGCCCGTACTTGATCTCAACACAACAGAAGCCGAAGCATTGCTCAAGCAATTGCCCGGCCTTGCGAGGTATGCGACATGAATTTATCAGTGAGCGTTGCTCGGATAATGTACCCCGAGTCTCAATGGGACGAACACGGGAAAGCAGCACACTCTTTTCAGAGCAAAGACCCTTTCTTCAACCACCACTCACCCGACGGTCTGGGAAAAATGGTTATTTTCTATGTTCATGAATCGGTGGGGTTTAGGAAACTCACAAAAGTGTCCCCTCCTATGATTGCCAATATATTAATGAGCCCAGATCCATACACAGAGCTTGCGAGATACATTATTGACCTCAACGAATACAAGTCTGAAAAGATGAAAGAATTGCGAGGTGCGCAAAATGAACCCAAGTGCTGAAGTAATCGCGGATGAAAATCCGATCAACCTGAAAGATGCGGCGGCGATTTTGAATAGTCATCCGGAGCGTGTGCGGCAGCTGGCTAAGCTGCGCCTTGTGCCTGCGATGCAAATTGGTGGATCGGGACGTTGGTACTTTTATGCTTCCGAATTGCGACAGTACCTGCGCGATGCCATGCGGCAGGGGCTAAAGCAGGCAGGAGGTGAATCATGTCAATCCGGTGGCGGCTCAACCCCGATGGTCAAACAAAAACGGCCTATCTCGACATCACGATCGCAGGTTACCAGCGATTACGCGAAAGCACTGGGATTAAATCGGATCAAAAAGGAGCCAAGAGGCTCGCGCAAGAATATCACGATGCAAAGCGCGTCGAACTCTGGCGACAGGCCAAACTTGGTGAGCGTCCCCGCCAAATCTGGCAGGAAGCGGTAATCAAATGGGTGCAAGAACACGATCACAAGAAATCATTGGAAACCGACATCTCCAGGCTGAATTGGCTGGATCCACATTTGCGCAATCAGTTCCTCGACTGCATCGATCGGGAGTTTGTCGAATCGGTGTTGCAACACAAAATGAACGATGGCGTGAGCTCGGCAACAACGAACCGCTATGCAGCACTGATCCGCTCGATATTGCGCACGGCCTGCAACGAATGGAACTGGATGGAGACAGCTCCACACATCCGCATGCGGCAAGAGTCGGACGACAAAGTGGTGTGGATGACACGCGCCGAGACGGATATTTTACTGCAGGAATTGGAGATCGCATCACGGCATTTGTACGAAGCGGTCGTGTTCTCTCTCGCCACCGGATTGCGCGAATCGAATGTGGCACAATTGAAATGGGAACAGATCAATATGCAGAAAGCGGCCATGTATGTGTACAAAACAAAAAACGGTCGCGCACTGGGATCACCCTTAAACAGCGACGCGATGGACGTATTGAAACGCGATCTCGGGCAACACCCCACTCACGTATTCACATACAGTGGCAAGCCGGTGACGCGGTTCAACAACAACAGCTATGCAAAGGCCCTAGCTCGAACAATGGAGAGGATATGCAGCGACAACGAATCAATCCCCGAACGACTGACGGATTTCAACTGGCACAGCCTGCGCCACACATGGGCGACATGGATGGCACAAAGCAACTGCCCTATGGAGCAGCTGCAAAAACTAGGCGGCTGGAAGAATATGACGATGGTGCTTCGTGTAGCGCGCCATTTGCTTTTACACCGTGCGCCACGCTCCTTTAATGTAAAGCAAGGCTGATATTACGGCTTTTGGGCAGCCTTTAATAAGCATTTAAACGCGGTTTTTAAGGCCGCTTTGCCGCGAGATTGCATGAGGCAATCGTCAAAGCAACTCCATTGTTAAAATTACTGCCTCCCCCGCACCCTACGTCCGAAACGTTTCATGGTATGAGCACAACGTGAACATGAGAGCCAGCAAGCAAATGGGAGGGCGGCTGTTCCTCCATCAACGATTCCTTTCGGAGTTCGTCCTACCGGTCACCTTTCCGGAAGTCATGTGCCAAGCAGGGAAGCATAAGACCGTTGTAGTCTGATGCAAACACTCGGGTTCAGTTGTTGCCACTTTTAATCAGCACCGCGCCGCACAGTTTCTGTAGCGCGTCACTTGGTTTTTGTTAGTGAGGCACATGATTTGTATGCCTAAAAAGATGATTTAGGGTGTCTTTACCTCCCCTTCAACCTGCATTAAAAAGTAATTTAACATGCTTAAACAGGGCTGCAATGGGGCCGGACAAACCGGATGGAATACATGCGACCTTCAATCTAGCACCTTGATTCATTTCTCTATATACTGACTGATATGTTCATAGTCTTCTTTGAAACGATATTCTGTGTGTTCACTCTTGGCTTGGCTTGAAAATCCGTGGTGGTTGTTGGTCAGCGTTTATTTGGCTATTCGGGTTGTTGGTGAAATCACTAACCCTCCAACTTTCAGTGAAAAATAATCCTGCAATTATAATTGTTGTAGATTTTCCTCCTCTTCAAGCCTATTCTTTCGTTTCCATTGATTCGGGCATGGGATCGTCTGGCTCATACCCAGAAGCCGTTTTGGACGTTAGGATACCGGGACGAATCAATGACTTCCTTTTTTCGCTTTGAATCTCCTTCAAAATCTCCAGTCTTGCAGTCTCTTCTTGGTTCATAATGACGCGGGCTTCTAATTCTTTTATCTTGAGTCGGTAGCCCAGCCAATTAGCATGAGCTGTAACAATCCCTATCGAAAAAACGGCAATCAAGAGAACCGTGAATGTCAGCATCCTATTCACCCGGTTTAACTCGAATACGTCGAGTCTGTTTTGTCCCATCACGGGCGATATAGGATAGATTGATATTCTTGCCAAAGCAGCCAGTCAAAACGCTCTGAGTTGCTTTGTAGGCCACAACCGCAACGATACCTGTAAGTAGCAGCCACCCTATAACCAAAGGATCGCACCAACCCATCATACAGCGCCTTTAAAGGATGCGACAAGCTCGGATAATTGCAATGCGATAACCCTTGAGGGTGCATCGCCAGCATTCTGATCCATGACATATTCATCCCAAATATAGCCAATCTCCTGCTGAACCTGCTCAACAGCAGCATCATATGAAATAGCAAACACGTAGATATCCAGATCCTCTTGCTCAAGAATAGATTCGCCACTGAAGGGGTTTATTCTGAGCTTAAAAACCAAAGGGCGGTTGAAGGTGAGTTGCCTTCCACTCCAGGCACAGCGCTCTAGTTGCATGGCTATCTCAGTCATTAGAGGTCAGCAATGGGTTGCCGGGAAGACGCTGAAACTATACTTCTGATTCGTCGGTCACTGATGCCATATTTACGGACAATCTCATCTCTTTTTACTCCACGGCTTACCTCAGCACAGATTGCCCTGTCTCTCATTTTCAGGATCAAGTTTTTGCAGCTTGGGATGGTAATATGACTACCACCACGCAATAAACTGATTTTTTTGGCGGCATTTTCTCCAATACATTCGATAAGTGTAGATACAATTCGACCACGCTTGCTTTTGTCTTCAGTCCATCTAGCTATGTATATACCCATACCACCGAATTCATCAGAAATAATCAATGCTGTTTTGGTGCCCATAGCCTCGGCAATTTCGCTCAAGACTCCTGGTAGTTGCTGTGGAGATACAAACTCAGCGATACTCTGATTATTCTTGATTTGATTCATTTAAGCTCCAGCGGATCATGGGTTTAACATCTGGTCTTTCTTTTTTAGAGCTCATGGCTCTGTTTCACTATAGATGGAAAATTGGCATGGGACGGAAGAAAAGAGTGGAGGCTCTTTTGCGTAACGCCACGCAACCCCATGCCAACTACCGAACTGAATTAAACCGGAGGCTCACTTCCAGCCTAATTCAGAAGCCCTAACTCACGCATCTGTTTAATATCATCCACTTCAACACCAATAAATTCACCTGCATCCATTCCCTGGCGAAATGAAAAGAGTGCCGTTGAATGCTGGTTAACTACTCCTGTAATATCTCCAAGGTGAAAGGAGGGAATGCACATTTGCATATGTAGTGGGCCAGTAACTGGAGGGTGTTTGAATTCATTTACCATCAACTGACTTAACTCATGCACTTGCTTGAATGCTTCAATGAGAGGCTGAGCTGCTAATGAATACTCGGCGATGAGTCGC
>CAYZJL010000066.1:0-10487 GCA_964478615.1 uncultured Zetaproteobacteria bacterium | reverse complement strand
TCTTGATTTGTTCGCGTTGCGTGTGAACCTCGATTTATTCGCATTACGCGTGAATCTTGATTTGTTCGCATTGCGCGTGAATGGGGTTTTATTCGCGTTACGTGTGAATGGGTTCTTCTTGGCATTACGCGTAAATCTTGATTTGTTCGCATTGCGCGAGAATGGGTTCTTCTTGGCGTTACGCGTAAATCTTGATTTGTTCGCGTTACGTGTGAATGGGTTTTTCTTGGCGTTACGCGTGAACCTGGATTTATTCGCGTTACGCGTGAATGGGTTTTTCTTGGCGTTGCGAGTGAATCTTGATTTGTTCGCATTGCGCGTGAACTTCGATTTATTCGCGTTCCGAGTGAATCTTGATTTGTTCGCGTTACGTGTGAATGGGTTTTTCTTGGCGTTACGCGTGAACCTTGATTTATTCGCATTGCGTGTGAATGGGTTCTTCTTGGCGTTACGCGTGAATCTCGATTTATTCGCATTGCGTGTGAACTTCGAATTCTGCGCATTACGCTGGAATCGCGTCTTCTGCGCGTTACGCTGAAACCTCTGCCGCTGTGTATTGCGCTTAAACCCCTGCTTTTGTGTGTTACGCTTATACCTATCTGTCCAAGCTTTATTTTTCTTGCGCGCAGCTTCTGCTGCTGCTTTTCTTCCTTGAGGAGTAAACCTCGCTGCATTTCTCTTCTGCCCAGCCTCCCATGATTTGAGAAACCTTGCTTTTCTCGCTGCGGGGGTATTAGCCGCAGCCTTGGCTTTTGACTTAGCTATAAGCGCTTGCATCTGAGGGGACTTTAGTTGCTGAGTGCTCCATTGATTTTGGGCATGCGCCAATGTAAACGAGCCCAGCAGCATCAAGAGCATAACCGCCCTTACAAAAAATTTTATCATTATCTCACCTTCCTTTTTTTTCATAACGTTATCGGATTGGCACAAGCTTCCAAGCCTGGCCGGAATAGTTGCCGGTGCTTGCCAGTTGCAAACGGTTATTTCTACCGTCATTAATCACATCCAGCGATTTACCCTCTCCCTGCCACTTTGTGGTCAGCCTGAAGTAACCATTCCCTTGTGGCGTAAGCTTCCAGTATTGGCCGGAATAGTTGCCGGTGCTTGCCAGTTGTAAACGATTATTCTTACCATCATTCACAACATCCAGCGACTTTGCACTGCCCAGCCATTTTGTGGTGAGCCTGTAGTAGCCACCGGGCAGCGGCGTCAATTTCCAAAGTTGGCCGGTGAAATTGCCGGTATTGGCCAGTTGAATACGATTATTGACGCCGTCATTCACAACATCGAGCGATTTACCTGCTCCCTGCCACTGCGTGGTCAAACGATAATAAATATTCGTGTTAATCGTTGCAGCCCGCGCATGGGCCCAGCGATAGCTATTGGAGGATTGCGCATAAACTGCATTGGCAAAGAATCCTGTTAATAGCGTCGTACAAAGCAAAAACCACTTCATTTTCGTCTTCAAATCATACTTCCTCTTTTTTTTGCCAAATCTAATGTGACAGAGAGAACAAACACATTGCACCTTGGATATACGACCAGTCGTACGACCTTTTTTCTTGTGCAGTTATGGCATATTCATTAGAAACCTGACTCATGCATATTCTTATCGTCGATGATCATCAGATGTTCAGATGTGGGCTATCAACTGCGCTGCAAAAGCTGGGTGAGCACTGCACCATTTCAGAGGCTGATTGTATTGCGGCAGCCAAGACCAGCATCGAAGCCATGCACCGGGAACTCGATCTTGTGTTGCTTGATCAGGGTTTGCCAGATGGTGAGGGCGTTAAATTCCTGGCATATCTCCAGCAACACTATCCCCTGATGCCTGTCGCCATGCTGTCGGCTGAAGAGAGCATCAAGCTGATGAAACAATCGCTGCGCTCCGGCGCAGTCGGTTTCATTCCAAAAAGCACCGACACCACGATTATACTGGGTGCCATTCAACTTATGTTATCCGGCGGCACTTATATCCCATCCAAAATGATGCCATCGCTTTCTTCAGGCGGAGCCGACACCACTGCTGACGAACTCACCGACCCAACCGTCAACCTAATACCCCTCACCCAACCGAATCGAGCGCAGTTAACGCAGCGCCAACAAGAGGTGATGAAACTGATTATTCAGGGGCTATCGAACAAGGAAATTGCCTGGCAGCTAAATATCTCCGAAGGCACGGTCAAAACCCATACCACGGCAATTCTTAAAGCCAGAGGTCTCTTTAGCCGCAAGCAGTTGATCGCCACAGGGAATTAAACAACGGAGCTTACTCAGTCCAAGTCAAAAACGCTTACCACAGAGGGCGCAAAACAAGGTCAATAGATATATTAATAGCGACTCTATCAGGCGGCTATTGAGATCAGATATTGTTCCAGACAGGGATCAATTAAGCGGTAGAATTTCGATGCATCGACATAGATCAGGTCATGATCGAGCAACCTTGGAATGACACGCTGCATACTACCGTTGGAAAGATTAATTTGGCTTAAAGACGTCTGGCTATACGGGCTTGGGGTCGGACTCATGGCCAACGCATGCAATACGGCACGCTGGTTTGGTTTCAAAGCCACAATATCTTTGCCAATCCGCATCCCCTCCTGTTCACAAATCTGCAACCATTCCGACTGCACCTCGCTGGCTTTCGGAGCTTGCCCATATCGCCACAAGCGAGAACACAAGGCATTCACGTAAAAGGGATGCCTTTTCGTGCATTGCATAATCATCAGAAATGCGGCATCCGATAATCTCTCATGCCACTGCTGTTTGGCAGCATTGTTGAGGAATGGCTGATATTCCGTTTCTGCTATACGATCCAGTGTGATTTTTTCGCACAAATGAAAAAACGGACGCGACTGATCTTCAAACATAAGGGTAAGCATAGCCCTGCTGGAACCTGTAAAAATCAAGCATAAATGTGTTGTGTTTTGTGCCGCCTCCCGTATAGCCGCTTCAATGGCTAACGCATCCCTCTTCTCCAGCATGGCAATCTGCTGAAACTCATCCATCGCCAACGTAAGGGTATATCCCCTCTCCGCAGCCAATCGATCAATATCCATTATGGCTTCAGTAAGCATCTCAATAGCTTGCGGCTTCACACTAAGTTTAACCCTCGGCCCCGATGCGCCAATCGACCACTCAGGATTCATGCGTTGAAATGTCTGTTTTAGAGCATGCACTGCCATTTTATGCTTAGGCAACATCTTGCCTGCCAACTTGCCTACACTGCCGAGAATGATCCGAATGACGCTATCGACATCATATGCTGTTAACAGGCTGAGTTTCTCCATCAAGTGATGATCGCTAGCATGTGCAGTATCTTGAAATGTTTGAGCCAACAGGCTGCTTTTACCATACCTGCGCGTCATTACGATTAATGTATGCCGACTATTCAACATGTTATCTTGCAATATTTTACGCTTCTCAACGCGATTGCAAAATGCATCGCCTGTGGCAATACCTAACGGAAAAAGATGATTCATACCGTCAATCTATGCCGAAACAATAAATACGCAAGATGCATAATGCACGATGCATATTACAACCATTCGTATCCAATTTTGCCCTGGTTATTCACGGCTCGGTGCTGTGGCAGATATGGCCTTGCTTTGGCACTGCTTCAAAAACAGCATCAGCTTGGCCGGCGCAAGCGGTTTTTGCAGCAGAGGGAAGCCTGCATCTTCAATCTGGCTGATATTTTCCGGCCGCATTTCTCCGCTGACTATCAAAACAGGCGTATTCTGCTTTAACAGCGTATGCAGATGGCCTACCACCTGCACGCCTGTGGTGTTGCCCGGCAATCTGTAGTCGGCAATGATCACATCCGGAACCCACCCATCTTGCACTGCTTCTATCGCAGCCTTGCCGCTGCCGACATCCCGCGTTTCACAGCCCCATTGGCGCATCAGCACCACCATTGCTTTTCGGCCAGCATTATCATCTTCCAGAATCAATACGCGCAGGCCTTCAAACAACTCCTGATTAAGTGCTGCCACTTCCATGCTTTCAACAGCCCAATCTGCCGCCTCCGGCATGCTCAGGCAAAAGCAGCTGCCCGCACCAAGCGTTGAGGTGACCTCGATGGCGTGATTCGGCAGCAGTTGCGCCAGCCTGTTCACAATGGATAGGCCTAATCCCAATCCCTTTTCTCTGTCCCGCTCAGGATTACCCAGTTGCACGAACTCCTGAAAAATATTTTCCATCTGATCCGCCGGAATACCGATGCCGGTATCATGCACTTCCACCATCACCCGGTGTTTCTTTTTACTGCATCGAATCAGGATGTTTCCGCCCGGCTCAGTATAGCGTAGCGCATTGCTGATCAGATTATTCAAAATAGCTTCGAGTTGCATCAGATCCGAACTAACGCAGACATTGAGTAATTCTGTTTTGAGTTGCACCCCTTTCTCTGCCGCCAACCCGGCAACATCGGATGCCATGTGCTCAATCAGCTTGTCGAGGTGAACCGACTCGATATCCAGTTCAACCACGCCTGCATCGAGTTTTGAAATATCGAGCAAGGCATCAAGCACCCGTCGCATGGCAGCATGAGAGCCTTTGAGCGCACTGGTCACATCAAGGCATTCGGATTGATCCAGGACTGGCCGGGCGAGAGAAAACAGCAGCGATTCAATATTCAGCGTCATGGCTTGCATGGGTTGGCGCAGATCATGACTGGCCGATGCCAGAAAACGGGTTTTTTCCGCATTGCTGGCATCGGCCTGCAATCTGGCGCTCTCCAGTTCGACCACGCGCTGTTTCACCATGCGGCGCAGGAAAAACACAACGCCCACACCAATCATCAATAGAAACAGTAATACACCGACCAGCAACTGCCAGCGCCATAACCAGAGCATATCTGAAAGCTGCGGCTTGGATTGATAGATAAATCCCTCCAGCTGGAAATCATCCGCTAACAGCCCCAGTTGCTGATAGGTTTTGACAATATTCTGCCAGCGCCCTTCATACATATAACCGGTTGGAATGGTGCCATACTCCAGTAACTGCTGCATGGCATTGGCTTCATAATGCAGCTTGTCGGCACTGTGGCGGGCATTATATTTTTTCCGTATCACAGCAATAATCTCATCCGGATGTGCCATGGCATAGGCCCAGCCTTTCAGCGTTGCTGACCGAAAATCCCTGACCCGTTGCGGATGCTCCCGAATCTCCTGCTCAGTCGTAAAAAAATTATCGCCATAAAAATCCACCCCGAAATCAGCCGGTTTAAACAGCCGGTAGGGAATACCAAGCTGTGATAGTTCGAAGGGTTGATCTGTTACATAGGCATCGATGGCAACAACTTTATGCTCAATCCAGTCATCCAGATTGAAACTGTTGGCAACTCTCAGATAACTCCAGCGCGGCAAGCCCTCACGTTGCAGCATGGCGACAATCTCGGCGTCATTGGGCTCCAGCATGATTTTTTTGCCTCTGAGATCGGATAAGCCACCTTTTACTGCACCGGAGTGCGCTATCAGTGCAAATGGCGAGTGCTGGAATATCACACCCAACACCACCACCGGCGCGCCTTGACCACGATTCAGCAGCAGATCGGATGTGCCTGTGCCATATTCAGCCTCACCATTCACCACAGCGTGAATCGGATTTTTGCCAAACTCGGCCTCGCGCAGACTGACATCCAGTCCAAGCTCATGATAATAGCCCTGCTCAATCGCAGCATAATAACCGGCAAACTGAAACTGATGCTTCCACTTCAATTGCAAGGTAATCTGTTCATCAGCGGCATGAGCCGATGCAGGCAGCAGGCAGAGACATAGCACAGGCAGCAGCAGCGCCCACATCAGATAGCTTCGTTTTGCTTGTTTCATCATCACGTCCGCAAGCGTAGCAGCAAGCGGCTCATTCGACCTCCCCCCAATAATGCCTTTGACTCTCCTTCGTGTCTTTGCGCCTTCGTGGTGAATGGTTTTGATCATCCTGTTTGACTAAGCCTTACCCCGCCTTATGATAGATGCATCGTAACTACTCAGGTCATCCCCTGATTCGCCCGATTTCTGCGTTAAAAATGCTCATGTGCAGAAGCACACTGCGCATTTTTGCCTTGAACTCGAACAAATCAGGGGATGACCTGAGCAGTTACAGCCATTTGAGGGCGGGGTGCTGAGTAGATACGATGCATCAATGAACCATCATCGGATAGTAAGCCATGGATTGTGACAAACAGAGACGAAAAATTTTGACGACAGCCGCCAAAGCAGGCCTTGGCGGCGCTGTCGTAATGGGATTCCCCGGCATCCTTACAGCGGCCAATCGCAAACCAACGATCCGCGTGGTCGGCACACATGCCACACTGCAGGAAACCATTCGCAGAAAAGCCGAAGAGGATCTCGGCATCAACATCGAATTCTATCCCGGCGGCAGCGCTGAGGTGCTGCTCAAGGCGTCAACCGACCCGAACGCGTTCGATATTTACGAGCAGTGGTCAAACAGCATCAAGGTGCTGTGGGCCGCAGGCACCATCCAGCCGATTGAAATCAACCGTCTGGCATACTGGGACGAAATCAACGACCTGACCAAAAAGGGGCGCATCTCCCCCCATGCCAAAACCGGCCATGGCGATGCGCCCTACAAAATGCTTTATGCGCACAACGACGGCTCACTCAGACCTGAGCCGACCGAAACCATCAGCTTTATGCCCTATGTGCATAATGCCGATGCCTTTGGCTACAACACAGCGGTCATCCCGAAAGGCATCCCCTATGAGAGCGAAAGCTGGGGCTGGCTGCTCGATGAGCGTTATCGCGGTAAAGTCGCCATCGTCAATGCGCCGACCATCGGCATCTTCGATCTGGCGCTGGCGGCACAGGCCAGAGGATTCATGCATTTCAGAGATATCGGCAACATGAGCCGCAGCGAGATCGACGAGCTGTTCAGAATCGTCATCGATCTGAAACGACAGGGCCATTTCAGAGGCGTCTGGTCCTCTGTGCCCGAATCCGCCGCGTTGATGGCTTCAAAAGAGGTAGTGATCGAGAGTATGTTTTCTCCCGCTGTCGCCACGCTCAACGGGCAGGGCATCCCCTGCACCTACGCCGCCCCGAAAGAGGGGTATCGGGCATGGCACGGCGTGATGTGTCTGTCAGCCGGCGCACAGGGTGAACGCAAAGATGCAGCCTATGCCTTTATGAACTGGTGGCTGTCGGGCTGGGCCGGCGCGTTTATCGCCCGCCAGGGCTACTATATCTCCAATCCTGAGCGAGCCAGAAAATATATGTCGAAAGCGGAGTGGGACTACTGGTATCTGGGCAAGCCCGCTGCCAAGCCGCTGCAAGGGACAGATGGCCGCATCAGCGTCCAGACCGGTGAGATTCGAAGCGGCGGCTCCTATACCAAACGCTTCGAGAATATCGCGGTATGGAATACGGTCATGGACAATTACGAATACAGTCTGCTGAAATGGAGTGAGTTTCTTCTTGCTTAATTCCATACACATCCCGGACAGAATCATGCATCTGATGCCTTTGCGCAAAAGAATTGCCTTCGGTTATACACTGACCGTCTGCGCCTTTGTCGCTGTCGTTATTTTAACATTATATAGCAATCAGCAGACTGTGACAGCCTTTCACAACTTCTCTAACTTCAGCGATCAGGCCTTGCGCGATTCACGCTTTACCAAAACCGTTGTCGCTCTCCAGCTGGCTTCCAACCGATACATCCACGAAGGCCATGACAGCGCCGCCACCGAGGTATTTCGACTCTACGATCAGTTACAGCAGATGCTGACTGAGCAGAAAACAAGCGCCCGCGATAATCCGATCCAGAAAAAAATCCGTATTATCTCCACCCATCTCGATCAATATATAGAAGCATTCAGACAGGCCAAGGAGCAGCGGCAACGACAGGCCAACCTGATCAATGTGCAACTGGTGCAAATGGCCGCCCGGATTGAAACCATGCTGACCCGCTCCCCTGCCGCTGAGTCGGCTGACTCGGCTGACTCACTGTCGCAGACCCGGATCAACCCCTTGCTGAATCAGTTGCTGGCCATTGAAATCAGCAGCCAGCGCTACTTTAAAACCTTTGATGCAAAACATGCAGATCGCGCCCTGATGCTTTTCAGAAACATGCAAAGCGATCCGCTCGCCAAACGACCAGAGCTGTTGGATCTGCTGAAAAGCTATGAGCAGCGCTTTCTCGAAGCTGTCCAGCGTACGCGCGGCTACCTCTATCTGCTCAATGTGGTGATGGCGGCAGAAACCTATGAAATGCTCTACCAGTCGAACCAGATCGCCACCAGCCTGAAACGCGGCATGCAACAGGCCGAAAGCAATATGCTCTCCTCGATCGACCATCATATGCAGCTGGTATTGGCCACCACAGTAACGTTGCTGCTGTTGATGCTTGCACTGGGCTATATGGTCGGCGCGAGCATCACCCGCCCTCTAAAACAGGTGGAGAGCATCTTCAAAAAGATGATGCAGGGTTCTCATCAAGAAGTAGCCATCGATTACCCGCAGCAGGATGAAATTTCCGAACTCATTGGTGCCGCAAAAATGTATCGCCTGAAAAATATAGAAATGCAATCGCTGCTGAATCAATACACTTTGCTCAATGAAAGTCTGGAGTCCCGAGTCATCGAACGCACCAAAGCACTGACTGAAAGCCATCAGCAGGCAGAAGAAGCAACCAGAGTCAAAAGTCAGTTTCTCATGATGATGAGCCATGAGATCAGAACCCCGATCAACGCCATGATCGGCATGAATTATCTGACCCTGCAAACCGACTTAAACGATCAGCAGCGTGACTATATCACCAAAGCGCATGCCGGAGCGCAATCGCTACTCAATATCGTTAATGATATCCTCGATTTCTCAAAAATTGAAGCGGGCAAGCTGACCATGGAAACGATCGACTTCAGGCTGGATGAAGTGCTGAATCACCTCGCCAATGTCGTCGCACTTGAAGCCAAAGAAAAAGGCCTGAGCCTCGATTTTAACGTGCATCACGACATCCCGACCCAACTCACTGGCGACCCGATGCGGTTGAGCCAAGTGTTGCTCAATCTGGTCAGTAACGCCATTAAATTCACTGAATCCGGTGAAGTTTCCCTGAATATTGAACCATACTCTGAAATAAAAAAAGACCACGAGATGAGTCTGAAATTTACCATTTCCGACACCGGCATCGGTCTCGACGAAACACAGATCGACAGACTATTCCAGCCATTCAGTCAGGCAGATCTCACCACCACCAGAAAATATGGCGGCACCGGCCTGGGGCTGGCCATCTGCAAGCAGGTCGTGAGCTTGATGGAGGGTAAAATATGGGTGGAGAGTAAGATTGGCCAGGGCAGTCGGTTTATCTTTACCGCCACATTCGACTTGCAGAATAGTTGCAACCAGCCCCCCGCCCTCTTAGATCAAATCAATACCTCAGATCAAACCACCGCCTTTGGGCAGCCATCCGTGCCTGTCGGGATCAGCGTTCATGCTGAAAGCATCCAAGGCATTCAGGGTGCGAAGGTGCTGCTGGTGGAAGATAACAGCATCAACCAACAGATCGCCAAAGAGGTGTTGGAACAGGCCGGGTTGATGGTCACGATTGCCAATAATGGTCAGGAGGCGGTGCAAATGCTGTCTGAAACAGCCTTTGATATCGTACTTATGGATTTACAGATGCCCGTCATGGATGGCTATGAAGCAACCCGCCGCATTCGCCAATTGTCCGAGCAGATACCCCGTTTGGCTGATTTGCCGATTATCGCCATGTCCGCCCATGTGATGAGGAAAGAGAAAGAACGTTGCCTTGCCGCAGGTATGAACGGCTTTACCCCCAAACCCCTAGATCCGGATCATTTATTTACCCTGCTGCTGCACTGGATCAAGCCGGGATTGAGAGAGCGGGAGAAAACAATATCGCATCGCAACGAAACCGTGGCATGCTTACCGGAACTGGCGGGGATTGATCTGCCTGCCCTGCGGAAATTAATGCGCGGCGATGATCAGTTAATCAGAGCACTGCTGCTTGAATTTGCACATCAATTCTCCGATTCAGGCAAGCAAATACGTAACCTGCTTGATCAGGGTGACGTAGAACAGGCAGAACAGATGGCACACTGCATCAAAGGTTCCGCTGGCAATTTATCAATGATGTCACTGTATCAAGCTGCCAGCCAACTGGAGTTTGCCCTGCAACAGGGAGCCAGCCAGCAGGGAGAAAACCAGAACCTATCCCATCTCCTGAAAACGTTTGATGCCACTCTGAATGAGATAATCGCATCCATAGTTGATCTTCGAGAGTATGTATCCTCGTAAGAGTCCAGCGGCTGATTTATCATCAGACACCTCTGCACTGCATCTACCCCTCCCAAAAACAGCATTGCGATTCAGGGGCTTGACGCTAGCTTTCCCTAACTATTTTTATGGAGATACACATGTCCGACGCTATTCACCATCATCTGATTATTCTGGGTTCCGGCCCTGCCGGTTATACTGCAGCGATTTATGCTGCCCGCGCCAACCTGA
>CAYZJL010000065.1:0-10746 GCA_964478615.1 uncultured Zetaproteobacteria bacterium | reverse complement strand
TCATCAGCCCATAACACACTCTTTACCGCATCAGCAATTTTCTCTTCTTCGTTATAAGCGATGATGTACACGGATAACATGGATTTACTATTCACCTCGGTTTCTCATTTATGCCAAACTCGTGGAAATGTTTTTGAACAATTAGCTTTTCTTTTCACCTGTTCAGTTCTGCGTTACTTTTTTTCCAAACAATCGCTGCGTGCCATGTTTAACATCCAGTGCAATACCGAGCGCTGCAGGTACGGAAAATAGCGTGATTACCGTTGAAAACATCAATCCCCAGGATAGTGCCAATGCCATAGGCGCAACGAAGGGGTCGTGTCCACCCCAGCCATAGGCGGTGGGTAACAGGCCAACGACAGTGGTAATTGCAGTCAGTAACACGGCCCTCAAGCGTCGTTTACCACTCTCAAGAATAGCATCACGCCATGGTACACCATCAGCGATCAGGCGTTGAATAAATACCGCCATCACCAGCGAAGCATTCACCACCACACCTGTGAGTGCCACAAAACCCATCATCGACATGAAGGAGATTGGCGCACCATGCAGATAGAAGCCGACAATGATTCCGATCACACCAAATGGAATGGCCAGCATCACCAGAATAGGATAACCGATGCGGTTAAATTGAATGGCTAAAATGGCAAAGATGCCAAACAGGGCAAATACGAAGCTAAACATGAGTCCACGTACGGACTCCTGAGATTTCTCTTCTTCACCACCGAAGTTTACATGCACCGTGTTCGCATCGTCAGCCAACCAGATATGTTGGAGTTCAGATACGCGGGCATTGACCTCTTTGGAGTTGATGTTTTTCTGATCCACTTCAGCTGATACGTTGATCACACGGTGTGCATCTTTGTGACGAATACTGCTGGTGCCCGATTTGTGCTCCAGATGAGCAATGCGGAAGAGAGGAACCAGGCCACCGCGGCTGTTGGGGATTTCCAGTTTCATCAAGGTATCGATATCACGCTGGGCCTCAATCGGATAGCGGATGGTAACATCGATCTCTTTTTTGCCACGTTTGATCGTTGAGACTCTCAGGCCATCAAAGGCTGCCCGAATATGCGTGCCTGCCGTGGCCAGGTCGACACCGGCATAAGCGGCCAGTTTACGATCCATGACGATACGAATCTCCGGATCTCCGGACTCCAGATCACTTTCAACGGCGTAAACACCTTTGATCTCTCCCAGCTCTTTGATCAAACGCTCAGCAACCCGTGTCATGGCCGCTTCATCTCCACCGGTTAACTCAACCTGCAGTGCACGGCCAACCGGAGGGCCACCTTTTTGCATGGCAAAACTGATATCCATTTCAGGGAACAGAGCTGGAATCTCTTTCTCTATCGTCGCCATCACGTCATAAGCACTGATATCGCGCTGCGTGAATGGAATCAGAATCACACGCTCAAAACCAAAACGATCACCAATCTGTTTCAGTGTTTCGCGTTTATCGGCGCTGTTTTCTCCGGCTACCATGGTGGTGGTTTCAAGAATGGCCGGATCAATGCGTTTACGTACTTCGATATCGAGAACCTTCAATTTATCGCGCATCTCTTCAAGCGTTGTGCCGGTAGGCATATTCACACGCAGATAGAAGGTTGATTCAGCACCCGATGGAAAGAGTTGGAATTTCATGGTGCTGGCGATGCCTACAGCTCCAAGAAGACCTGCAATGGTCAAGATAATAGTTAGATAACGTAGTTTCACGGCTTTTTCCAGCAGCCATACATAAACGTTGCTAATCAAGATAAAGAATGCCCGTTCTTTCGGTTTCTTACTCGCATTGGCGACATCGCGAATGTGATTGGGTAAAATAAATATCGCTTCAACCCATGAAAAAGCCAGCAGTACAACCACAACAATGGGGATTGAATAGATAAACTTTCCGATGATGCCATCCATATACATCAGCGGAAGAAATGCCACCAGAGTGGTTAGTACAGTAGCTGTAACAGGCCCGAGCAGTTCATGTGTACCTTCAATAGCTGCCTGCTCAGGTGAGAGTCCGCGCTCCATATGATAGGTGATATTTTCGCCGATAATAATCGCATCATCGACCATCAAACCGAGTACCATGATAAAGCCGAACATGACCAGCAGGTTAAGCGTGATGCCTGCCGCATAGAGTACCGCAATGCCGGAGAAAAAGATGATGGGTAGCCCCCAGGCCGTGGTCAGTGCCACTGCAGGACGCAGGAACAACAACAGCAATAACAGCACCAGTGCCAGCCCGATCATACCATTATTGGTTAACACACCAAGGCGTAAACGGGTGACTGTGGAGAGATCATTGTAGACGCTGACATGTACATTATCGCCATATTTTTCAGGAATGGTGTCGAGATAAGCACGTACACCATCAACCAGCTCAATAATATCAGCATCAGCATTCTTGATGATAATCATGCTAATAGCCGGATCACCCTGTGCACCGACATAACGGTAGGGGCGCTGCAATGTCTCAATCACATCAGCGACATCCTTGAGATAGAGTGCCTGGCCAAGTTCGTTGGATCGCAGTACAAGGTTACCGGCATCAGCTGCTGAGCTGAATTCACCGGTAATGCGAATGATACTCTGGCCATCCGGTGATCTCAGGCGGCCACCGGGGGCGTTGACATTCCAGCCTTTGACCAACGCGATGATATCGCTAACCGAGACCCGGCTTTGGCGCATTTTGACAGGGTCGAGCACAATACGGATCTCTTCTTTAAGGTCACCCTGGATAAATACTTTGGCTACACCATGAAGATCACGCACATCATCTTCGATCTGATCGCTCAGATGTTTGAGCGCCAGTGGTTCAAAGTCACCGAAAATGGAGAAGGTGAGCACAGGTGTCTGTTCCGATTTGATCTCTGAGATGATGGGGTCAGCAGGTAGATCAAGTGGCAGATCGGTGCGATTGATGGCTTGCTGGATATCGGAGACCAGACGTGATCGGTCTTTAAAGTTCGGATCCACTTCGATAACGATCTGCATGGTGCCAGAGAAAGCGGTGGAGCGCATCGCACTGATGCCGTCAATACCTTTTAGTTCCTGCTCAATCGGTGCAACCATCAAACGTTCCACTTCACGTGGAGCAGCACCGGGATAACTGCCAGCAACGACGACAATATCAAAATTAACGCTGGGAAAGGCTTCGCGCTGAATTTGGTAGCCTGAATAGATACCTGCAGCCAGCAGGAAGATCGAGATGAGGTTGACCATTAGCCCGCGTTTTACAAAAAATGCGATAACGTTTTTCATGGTGTTTGGCTGTCCTGATTGTTGAATGCCGCATCAAGGCCAAGATCACGCAACAGCGTACCCTGTGCCCAGATAAGTTGTTTCTGTGCTAGCTGCAAGGTGAGCTGTTGCAGTTCAGCATTGAGTGATGCATTGAGTAGTTCACCCTCAAACTGTACTAAAGTAGCTGTGTCGGATCGACCTTGACGATAGCGCTTCATTTCAGCATTAAACTTTTTCTGTTCAGCTAAAACCTGTTTTTTTGCAAGGCTTAGCGTAGGGATGCCGGCAGTGATCGATGTGCTGGCAGAAGCAATATCATCGTTAATCTGTTCTATCGTTTGAATGCGTTGAGCCAACAGGCGCTGGCGGCTTAACTCGGCTTTGCGAATCGAGGCGTTGGTGCTTCTGCGCCCCAGAATATCACTCAGTTCAAAGGAGAGAGAGGCATAATAACGCTGATCATTGGCTTCAAAACCACGCGTCAGCCCTTTCACAAAACTGGTGGCAAGTGCACGCGTGCCCACTTCTGCAATCACATCCAGCTGCACCTGATCGTTGTCGAGAGCCATCAGCAGTTGTGCATTGGCAACTTTCATCTGTGCATGTAACCATTGCAGTTCAGGACGCATCTGTTGTGCCTGTGCAGTAGCCTCTTTAATGGATGGAGCTATGATCTTATGATCAGACAGTGATTGAATTGAAATATCACTGCTGGAGGGGCGCAGCATCAATCGGTTCAGAATGCTCTGATTACTGAATCGTTGTGCTTTAGCTTTTTGCATACCTGTTCTGCGTGAGGCAAGCAGCGCTTCGGCCTGCAGGCGATCTGCTTTTTCAATCAGGCCAAAATTCTCGCGCGAGCGCTGGTAGTTCAGCAGCTTTTTGGCACGTTTGACCGCCTGTTGTGCGATATTAATATTAATATCATCCGCAGCCAATTGATAAAAAGCGCTGATCGCTTGCAAGCTTAAGATCTGCATGGTGACCAGAGACTGTTTATTGGCTGCTTCTACACCAGCTTCAGCCACCAGAAGGGCTTGCTGATAATCCGGGCGATCAGCGCCTTTAAATATTGGATGGCGATAACTGGCATTGATTTGATTGTTAAAGGAGGGGTTAAAAAGTGATAGCTGGGCTGCAAAAGGGGAGTTGTAGGCATTACTGATACGGTTGTAGGTGAAGTTGGCACTGAGTGTGCCTCCGCTTGCAAGCGGTTTGGCAATGGTACCTGAAAGTTGACCAATACGGGTTTCACTGGCCTGAAAATCACTGACAACAGGAATTTTTTCTTCACTGGCGATGAAATTTGCTGAAACTACTGGGTCTAACATGCCTTCCACATTAAGGCTTTCTGTCAAGGCAATACTACGATCAATTTGATTCAGCTGCAGATCAGGATGCTTGTTAATGATTGACTCAATCACCTGTTTTAAACTCAGGGCTTCGGCTGCTGTGGCTGGATTGGTGGTAATAATCAGGGCCATGACAGTAATGATTAAATGACTAAACAGCGTCTTCATGTGCCTTCCCTTATCCATTGATTGTTGGTAACGGCAACAGAATACTTATAGATATGCTGAATACAAAGTGAATGATTTAGAAATAGATTAACAATGTCAACTATTGATAAGGTCAACTATATGATTCAGTGTTCTCATTATGGAAGTAGATAAGCAGCAACAGGGTAACGAAGGTCTTGGCATCATTATGCCGCTGGTTGGTTGTATGACGGCTCATGTGCGTTCACACGTGAGCCGTATTTGCAAAGGTGCCGGTTACAATCTTACGCCTGAAGAAGCTGATACCCTGATGATTATTCGTCACTGTGATGGCTTGCCACAATCTCAATTGGCTCTAATCCTGGGTAAAGACAAAGCTGCGATTACACGATTGATGAATTCTTTGGTCAAAAGTGGCCTGGTTGGCCGCATTCAGGATCAGCAGGATCGACGTATTGTTCGTGCGCAGATTACTGAAGAGGGTAAACAGGCATTTATTCAGGTGTGGCCAGAGTTGATGAAGCTCAGTGATCAGGCCTTAGCTGGAATCAATGCTCAGGATGTTGCGTCCATGCAACAGACATTGATGACCATTAATACAAACTTGGGCGCATTAAGGTGCACGCAGAATGATATTTAACTTCAGGCTTTTAGCCCGGACTCTTCATGAATCCCCCAGGGGATATTCTCTTGCGGTGCAATTCACCTGATCGCCGTGATAATCGCGCTGAGCCTTTGTGCGCAGCGCGATTTTTGCAATGAGCGCCGTAGCTATGCGCACTACTTCTGAATACCGTCTGCGGCATCTTCAATCAGGCAGCGGATCTCTTCGATGGCACCGGTGTTCTCAGTTTCGATAAGGCCGATGATAAAGTTTTCAATAGTGCGAGGAAGCAGGGTGGGTTCATCGACAGGGCCGCGTGAATAGAGAATGAAACCGTTCAGGAATGTTTCAAATTGTTCATCATTAACCTTCTCGTGATTTTTGTTTTGGGAGCCGGCCATGAATGCTTTGATCTGGCTACTGCTGAATTCCAAACCGCCAAGTTCAAAAATCTCTTTGAGTTCGAAATGTTTGAGGTTGTTGGCGATGATAATTTTTTTGAGGATAGCGTTATTTGTCATGCTGCAAGCATAACCGCTGCCTGTGCGAACACCAGTTCTTGCGATCAGACAACGCAACCCTATGCTGCGCGACCATGTCTACTTCTGAGCTGAATCAACAACAATACGATGCTGTGTTTCATCGCGGTGGCCCGCTGCTGGTGCTGGCTGGAGCAGGTTCCGGTAAAACACGCGTGATTACCGAACGTATTGCTGCCTTGGTGGAGCGTGATGTGCCGGAAGATGCTATTACTGCGGTAACCTTTACCAATAAAGCGGCCCGTGAAATGCGCGAGCGTTTATATGGCCGCTTGGGTGATAGATCGAAACGTTTACGGATTTGTACCTTCCATTCGCTCGGTTTGGCGATTGTGCGTGAACATGCTGAATTGGCTGGACGCAAGGCGAATGTATCGATTTTTGCCGGTTCTGAGCAGAAATCGGCCATGAAGTCGGTATTGGCTGAGATGCAGTTGGCAGCCGATGCAGATCAGGTGGATCGGGTGTTGTCCCGCATTTCACAGCTAAAGAGTGGTTTGATTGAGGAACACGACAACCAATTGGCGGAAATTCGCGAGCATTATGATGAGCTGTTAATGCGCATGAATGCGGTGGATTTCGATGATTTGATGGTACTGCCCATCAAAATACTGAACGAAAACAGTGAAGCGCGTGCTCTGTGGCAATCACGTGCACGCCATTTTCTGGTCGATGAATATCAGGATTCATCACGTGTGCAGTATGACTGGGTACGCTTGCTGGTGCCTGCAGATGGTAATTTAACGGTTGTGGGGGATGATGATCAGTCGATTTATGGTTGGCGTGGTGCGGAAGTAAAAAACCTGTTTATGCTGGAGCGTGATTACCCCAAATTGAAGGTGATTCGGCTGGAAGAAAACTACCGTTCCACTGCATCGATTTTGACCGCTTCAAATTCATTGATAGCCAATAACGCAGAGCGCATGGGTAAAACACTGCGTTCCAACCTAGGTCAGGGTAAACCGGTGCGTGTTTGGGAATCTCCTAACCCTGAAGAGGAAGCGCGTAGGGTAGCTGGAGATATTAAAGCCAGACGCGCCACATCGGATGCGAAGTGGGAAGATTTCTGCGTGCTCTATCGTGCATCCTATCAGGCGCGAGCCGTTGAGCTTGCCATGCGTGAAGCCAAGATTCCGTACCATGTCAGTGGTGGCATGTCCTTTTTTGACCGGGCTGAAATTCAGGATCTGTTGTCCTATCTGCGTCTGCTTGCCAATGGTGATGATGATCTGGCCTTTATGCGTGCGATTGCGCGGCCACGTCGTGGTATCGGTGCCAAGGCTCTGGGTGATCTGGGTGATTTTGCCATGGCGCACAGCTGCTCTCTGCTTGCCGCCTGTACACATGAGGATCTGGTGCATCAACGGGCCGCAAACCTGCGTGAATTTGGTGATTTGATGGTGGGGTTGGAGTTTCAGTTCAGGCATTGTGAAGCGAGTGAAGCATTCGATGCGGTACTGGATATGACACATCTGGAAGCTGCGATTCGTGCTGAAGCGGACAGAGAAGAATTGGCTGAAATGCGTATGGGTAATCTGATGGAGCTGCGTCGCTGGTGGATCAAACATACCGACAATGGCGGAAGCCTGACAGAATTCCTGCAGCATATATTTCTGCTGGCCGACAAATCGGATGATGATCCATGCGAGCAGGTGCGGTTGATGACCGTGCATGGTGCTAAAGGTCTGGAATTTAATCAGGTTTACGTGATCGGTACGGAAGATGGCATTTTCCCACATAAGAGCGCCCTGGAAGAGAACCGCATGGAAGAGGAGCGTCGCCTGATGTACGTGGCGATGACACGGGCACGTTTTCATTTAACTTTAAGTTATGCGCGTGTACGCAAACGCTTTGGTCAGAAAGAGAAGAGCGCTCCTTCGCTATTTTTACATGAGCCTGATCAGTCGGTGATGCGTTGGGTTGATAAAAATCCCGATTGTGAAGAAGCCAGAGAAGAGGCGGAAGATCACATGGCGGCGATGCGTAGAATGTTGGGTATTAAAGACTGAATAGCGATGTGAGTCGCGTTGCCGAGCATTTCTGCTTTTTTAGAGGGTGATGAACTTAAATATGTATGGTGCGCCTTCAACGCCAACAGCGATGGTGTCGCCACCCTTTAACGCGATGGTGCCGCCAGCGTCCCGACCGCCAATATGTTGATTGTTGACGCTGGTGCCACAGGCACTGTAACGGTCTACCAGCTGGTAACCATTGCTGGTTTTTTCAATGCGGAAATGTTCACGGGAGATGTTCATCGGCCGACCTGCATCGGTTAAATAGAGATCATTACTGCTGTCACCCGTGCTGCGTTTGACCCGTTCACTGCGCATATTGTTGTTTTGGCCGCCTCTCTGGTCGCCACGTGATTCCCGACCAACATTAAATGGGAAGTGGCTGATGCGAACCAGACCATGATCCAATACCGATAGAGGTACACTCTCTTGTGCTTCTGCAGTCATGGTTTGTAATACGGCTTTTGGGGTCAGTAGTTGTAAAATATCTTGTTCATCACTCATGCTCAACGGTCTCCGTGCTTGTTTATTATCTTATGATATTACTATATAATAGTTAATATAAATTTCGATAAGCAAGAACAGTGCCTGACAAAGCGTGTGTGGGGATCTGTATGCAGTAATTACTTATGCAGAGATATAAATATCTTTTCAGCCAGCCGATCTGAAATACCCGTAACCTGTGTTAACTGTTGACGGCTGGCTTTTTTGACACCTTCAATACCGCCAAAATGTTTGAGTAAGTTGGCGCGTTTGGCTCCTCCTATGCCATCAATATGATCGAGGATTGAGCTGAACATACTCTGCTTTTTGCGTTTGCGCATATAGGCACCGGCAAACCGGTGTGCTTCATCACGCACACGCGCAATCAGCAACAGTGCCGAATCATGCCTGCCGGGTTGTAGTGGTGCGCCAATGCCCTCTGTTGTGTGCGGTTTGTTTGTCGGGCCGTGATGATCTGTCCAGCCGGGCCAAAGTGTCTCTTCGCCCAGCTTTCGGCTATCCCCTTTAGAGACTGCAACAAGTTTTAGCTCATGCAGGCCGGCATCCGCAGCGCATTGCATGGCGATAGCCAGTTGTCCGCGTCCGCCATCAATAAGCATCAGGTCAGGGCAGGGGATAGTCTCTTCACTGATAGCCTTGAAGAAGCGGGTCAGCACAATATCCATGGCTGCATAATCATCGCCCTCAGTAATGCTGCCTTCAATACCATCAAGTTTATAGCGGCGATAGAGCTCTTTTTCCGGCCCTTGCCAGCCTGCAAAGGTGATGGCCGAAACCATCTGTTTGCCACCGAGATGGGCGTTGTCGACTGCCGCAATACGTTCCGGTGTTGCATCGAGATGCAACAGTTGTGCCAGTGATTTAAATGCCGCTTGTTGATTATCCAGCTTGCGACTGGCCATGAGTTGAACTCCTGAGTGGCTGACTTGCTCCAGCCATTGCAGCCTTGCCCCGCGTTTAGGGCAGTGAACTTCACTGTTTGTTTTGGGGTGAATAACTTTTATTAATGACTTTAACTCATCAACATTAACCTCTGATATTAAAAGAAAAATATACCTTGGTGGTATCTCTTTTTCATACCGTTCAATCAATAGAGATCGCAGAATTTCCATATCATCGGCATCGATAGCCTGATCAATGCGAATGTTATGATTACCCATGTCTCGTCCTGCTCGGCGTACACCAACACATGCCAGCACACCGGAAGGATGGCGTATCAATGTGATCGCATCTGCATCATCGGGCAATTGACTCTGCTCGGATCCAGCCAGTATAGAGCGCAGGGCCATGATGCGATCACGCAGTGTTGCAGCCTGTTCAAAACGGTGTTCATCGGAGGCGCACTGCATCTCCGTTTGCCAGCTTTGCAGCAGCGCATTGTCATTGCCTTTAAGGAAGATACGTACCTCATCCACCTGGTTAGCATAGGAGGCTTTGGAGACAACATCACAGCAGGGCGCTGAACAACGGCCAATTTGATGCTGCATGCATGGCCGTGAACGGTTCAGAAACACGCCATTTTCACAATCTCTGATTTGAAAGATCGACTGCATCATATGCAGGGTTGTATGCACAGCACCGGCATGCGGGAAAGGGCCAAAATATTCACCTGCCCGTGTTCGATTGCCGCGATAGAGTTGCAGCTTTGGGTATGGCTCATCTGTCAGTAGAATATCGGGGTAGCTCTTGGAGTCCTTCATCAACACGTTATAACGCGGCTTTAGCTGTTTGATTAGATTATGCTCAAGGATTAACGCTTCGGCTTCTGATGTGGTGATGCTGCACGCAATGTCTTTAACCTGTTGCACCATCGCCTGAGTACGTGGTGACTCTGGCTGACGTTGAAAATAACTGGAGACGCGTTTTTTAAGATTACGAGCCTTGCCGACATAGAGCACCTTCCGCTCAGCATCGAGCATGCGGTAGACACCGGGTTCTCGCGGCAGCTCAGAGAGGGAGATGGGTGATTCAATCCACATGCCGTGAAGCGTTACGCCATACCTTGCTCCGGGCAAGTATTTTGATGATTTATGCCTGTTCCGAAAGCTGAGAGAGAAGTTTATGCCGTTGAAAAGTTAGTCCGCGATTAAGCTGAAACGCCTGATCGGTAGCCATAATGATGCTGCGATGTGACCAAACATCACTAATTCACCCTGTTTTGTCCCATATTTATGGGACATACAGAGTAAAATAATAGGCGCAGTCTTGTGCATACGAATTATGGATAAGGGTTTCGTTGTAAGAGTTATAAAGGGAAAGTCGATAAATCAATTGTGGCGGGCTTTATTGGTCTCAGTCCGCTAGTCAAAACTATGCACTTTAGTGCAAGGCTTTAGCTGCTACACAGT
>CAYZJL010000064.1:0-10769 GCA_964478615.1 uncultured Zetaproteobacteria bacterium | reverse complement strand
CGTCGCCGCTTTATTACGAATGGTCGCTTGAATAATTTCAGTGAAACTTCAGGTTATAAACCACCGCGTACAAGACGAACATGGAAGCCGCCAAAGGCCTTACTGGCAGTTGTATCGACAGCTGAACCAAAGCGAAGGTACCAGGCACTACTCGAAAGCACAGCATAGGGGGATGAAGACCAATACCCGTCACCGATATTGTTTGGAAAGTAAGCTGTATCAATGGCGGGGCCAGGAAAACCAATGCTATAATCTACAATCGAACGTAACGCCTCTATTTCTGGCAGCCGCCAATCTGAAAATCCGCACAAAGCGGCAACATTGACTGCCGCCACATATTTTTCCGTATCGCAATTGACCGTATCCACACAACTATTCCCATTATTTGCAATACCTGGGTTACCGCCATCATTCGCTCCGATAGAGTTATACCAGCTATAAGTATGATTGGCATTATGCAGCCCTGTCGTCGTTTTCGCCTCCCACATCAGGCCTGTGACATTATCCTGAACGCAGCTCCAGGGAGTCGTTGCATAAGCCACTGCCTGATTCGTAAGCGCCACACCTGCGGCATTGAGTTTGGTGAAATCAAACCCCTGATTTGCATTGGTACTGGCTCCCACCTTGGTCAAGGTACCGGCTTTCGCCCGTGCATCACGCCCATGATCAGCATCCTGCCCTGGGAATAAAGTCTGCGTAACGGTGAGATTATTGACGCTGACATCACCCCACTGGATGATACCTGTATCATTCATGCCACCGACATCATCATTAAGAATCGTGCCTGTCGCTACGGCTGTTGCAAGCGTTGCGCCAATCGGCGTACTCAATGTAAGGGTAAGCATTTCATTAGGCTCGAAGATGGTATCCGCATTGACCAGCACGGTAATGGTGCCGCTGGTACTGCCTATTGGAATGGTAAGCGTGCCATTGCCAGCGGTGTAATCACTGGCTGCCAATGCTGTACCATCGGTGGTGGCGTAAGACACAGTAACACCAGCCGTTGATGCTGCGCTTAAAGTCACGGTGAAATTTAGATTGGTAGCGCCGCCACCACTGCCTTCAGGGACTGATGCTGGAGCGATAGAAACATTTAGAACCACAATGACATTCACTGTACGCGTCACCGCTGTGGCTGCATTACCTGCGGCATCGCTGACATTATAAGTGAGCGTATAGGTGCCAACTGCGGCGGTGTCGACTGAACCAGTCACCGTGGTGGTTAAACCTGTATCCACATTATCGCTCACCGTGCTACCCGGATCGGTAAAGACAGAACCTTGTGCCACTGCCATCGGGTTTGCGCCGGTCAACACAATCACGGGCGCTGTCTGGTCAGTCACGTTCACGACCGCTGTGGCATTACTACCACCTCCGCCTCCACACGCACTTAACGCTAAAGTGAGACATACAGCCAGCCATGCACCGCCTCTTTTTAAGTATTGGAATCGATCACCACGTACATGATTATATGTCACAGGTACATGTGAACCCTTCACAGCACTGTTACCATGCATGGCCTGACGATGAAATAGTTGCATTGATATTTCCCCTTCCCAACCTTTACGTGATTGGCACACTAATTGCAGGGGGGGGGGATCAGTCAATGATAGTAGACAGCAATCTGGATATTCGAGCTAAAATTATTCACTCACCCTCGAATGCACACAAACGTCATCAGGGCTGGATTTTTTTGACATTTGGTGAATGCCGTTCATTGTGGGTCACTGCACAACCGGCAACCGGGTCAAGCTTTCATAACTTGATATTTCTCTGAATTGCATCGATTTTTTGTTTGAAGCCCTCATTGTTTTGTAATCTCTCCTCCAACTTTCTCACAGCAGTACTCAACCTTGCAACATCGCGATTAAAGCATTTTACAACTGCCGTCAAAGTCTCTGCAGTTAAAAACAGGATTGGTAAGACTCGATTGGTTTTCAAGCTTCTTTCCCCTTTGATCTGAACATCAGATAAACTGGCATCCATTGCCGCTTTTGATGATCTGTCGAAGCTGTGGAACCCCTCCCACAAAAGAGCGAGCCGTCTTGGCGTGGTTCGACAGACTTAACCCTCTGCGGCGTACAAAGCTTCCAGTATAGGGCGAGCTCCAGCATCTAACACTTCATCAGCCAGCGCAGCACCAAGTGCTATACCGTCGGCACGACTGCCTGTTATTTCACGCGCAATCATGGCAGAACCATCGACAGCACCAACAAGGCCTTTCAGATGCAGCTGATCACCATCCAGCGTGGCAAAGGCCGCAATCGGTACCTGACAGCCACCTTCCAGACGTGCCAAGAAAGAACGTTCCGCTCTGGTTCTATCCACGGTATCGGTATCATTAAGCTGATCAATCAAGGCATTGATCGCATCATCTGCATCACGGGTCTGTACCCCCAACGTACCCTGTGCGACAGCTGGCAATAATAACTCCGTATCCACAAACTGATGCATCTGATCCTGCATACCCATACGGCATACACCTGCAGCAGCCAGAATCACCGCATCCACTTCTTCACCCAGCTTGGACAAGCGTGTCTGGATATTACCGCGAATAGAAACGAACTTGAAATGAGGGTATTTACCGGCCAGCTGAGCAATGCGACGCAGACTTGACGTACCAATCGTTGCACCTTCAGGCAGACTATCCAGTCCACCACCAGTAATCGTAGCGATCGCATCACGCGGATCTTCACGTTTGGGATGGGCACGAATACTGGTTCCCGCAGGCAGCTCGGTTGGTACATCTTTCATCGAATGCACGGCAATATCAGCACGGCCATCAAGCAGCGCTTCATCAATTTCTTTAGTAAACAGGCCTTTGCCACCCACTTTAGCTAAAGGCACATCAAGGATCTTGTCACCACGGGTGACAATCTTGACCAGTTCAGTCGTTACGGTTGGATCAAGCCGCTGCAATTCAGAGGCAATATACTCAGCTTGCCAAAGGGCGAGCGGGGAACGACGGGTAGCAATACGAATAAGGGACACAAAAACCTCCATTGGTGCGCAAACGGTAACGTTCTGGACTCATTTTCTCAAAAGGAAATGTAAACAGCTGTCGCCATAAGGGCGTGATTGACTACAAATCCAGCCCTCAGGCCAGACGGGTTGGTAGCGCGACGACTCTTCAATGACCAGTTGATGGCAAGTAATATCATGCATATCAAGCAGTTTAAGCACGTTTTCGGCTTCACCCTGAGCATAAGGAGGATCAGCAAAAATGAGATCAAATGATGAGCCTGACAGTAACTTGATGCCTTTCTCCACGCTCATCTGCTTGATATGCCACAGCTCTTCCAGCTTCAAATGCTCCCGAGTCTGCTTAAGAGCTTTCACCGCTTGATGATTGCGTTCAATCGACTGGGCTGATCTGGCACCACGTGAGAGGGCTTCCAGAGCCATAATACCGGAGCCTGAAAACAGATCGAGCAGATCAAAATCATCAACAGGACCCAGTATATTAAATAGCGCTTGGCGCACCTTGGCTGGTGTTGGCCTTAAACCTGCCACATTCGCCACCGGCACGATGCGGCTGCGCATGCTGCCTGCAGTTATGCGCACTCAGTTAACCTGATCATTGAAAATACATTAGTGTGAAACTGGTGCATCGGTCTGAAGTGCAGATGCAGGACCAACGCGTACCCGATTCCACTGTTCCGGCTTGAGATATGCAGCGGCTTGGCCTTTAACCTGTTTTAAGGTCACGCTCTGCACCCGCTCAGTCCAGCGACTCAAATAATCCAATGGTAGTTGGTGCAAACCAATCATCGCCATCAATCCGACACGCTCACGATTAGAATCCATACGCTGGGCAAAACTGCCAATCAGGTTCTCTTTGCTGGCTCCCAGTTGCTTGGCACTGATTTTTCCCGCCGCCATGTCAGCAATCACTTCACGCACCACTTCTTCAGCAAGACCTGCCTGATCTGCACGTGTCTGCAAACTAATCACAAAGGGGCCTGGCACGGTCAACGGAATGAAATAAGAGTATACACCATAGACCAGGCCACGCTTTTCACGCACCTCTTCCATCAGACGGGAACCAAAACCGCCACCACCCAATATATGGTTGAGTACAAAAGCGGGGAAGAAATCCGCATCACTACGCGATGGCCCGAAACGCAACAACCGCACCAGCATCTGTGTGGTCGGCAGAACCACATCAGACTCCTGTCCAGCCACAACCTTCGCTCTTTCGATGTCATACAGACCTTTCGTTGCTTTACCTTTCCAGCTAGCTAGACGGGCATTCAATAACGGCAACAACTCGGCCATGGTGATATCACCACTGACCGCCAACACTGCACCTTCGGGTTTGACCTGATTGTGATACAGGTTTTTCAAGTCAGAGATATGAATACGCGCCAGACTCTCCATGTTTCCGCCGGAGCGATGACCATAAGGGTGACCGGCATACAACAGAGCAGATGCTGCTTCTGAAGCCTGCACGCCGGGCTCCTCTTTCTCCTTCTGTGCTGAAGCAATGGCATCCTGCTTCATGATAGCAAATCGTTTGGCATTCCAGCCCGGTTGCAACAGGGATTCAGCAAACGCATCCAGGCCTGTCTGCAAAGCTTCCTTTAATACCGTCAGTGAAAATTTAAAATCATCGCGACCTGCACTTGCACCCATACGAAGCGCATCGGCATCCAACAAATCAGCCCAGGATATAAAATCATGCTTGGCCGTATGATCTGACAGCATACCTGCCATCAAACTGGCCGTTCCCGCTTTTTCTGGCGCATCAAACCGACTACCGGCAGGCATCACCAGCTGCATCGCTACCATGGGCACATTATGCGCTTCCATTAACAATACACGCACACCGTTCGTAAGTTTCCCTTCTTGAATAGGCGGTACAGCCTGCGATATCGAGGCGCCGCAAAACAGTGACAGACAGAGGGCAATCATAGATCCACGCAATATCATGATTTATCCCCCGCCGCCATTTTCTTAGCAGGCATCATAATACCTGTAGTCGAACGCTCCTGCTTCAACCAGCGCGCAACTGCTTTTTGTATATCTGCTGCAGTGACGTTAGCTATCGCATCAAGCCACAGATTGCGATTGGTTGCCCCAATGCCTACGACTTCCAGACGTCCGATCTCTTTAGCTCTCAAATACAACGAATCCTGGGCAAACACATTGGCGGCAATGACATTACGTTTTGCTGCTGCCAGTTGTTTTGCATCTACTGGCTTGTTCGCCATATCGGCCAACAGTGCCCACAACGCTTTTTCAAAAGCAGCTGTCGTCTGCTTGGGCCCCAGCAGTCCATAGGCATACCATAAGTCCAGCCCCATGGCGGATTCATCATAACCGGCACTGGCCGTAAAGGCCTTGCGCTGCGTATCAACAATCTCACGCGTCATACGGGCAGAACGGCCACCGGCCAGAATACGCGTGGCCAAAGCCAGAGAGGCTGCTTCATTATCATTCACGCCCGGTTTCCACACTGGCACAGGAATGGTCACAGCCAACATCGGCAACTGCGCTGGTAGCGTAACCTGGATTCGTTTGGGGCCAAATGGTTCCGGTTCTATCGGATTGAAACGATCAGCAATCTCACCACGCGCTTTCATTCGGCCAAAGGTTTTGGCGACTGTCTTTTTCACCTGTTCAAAATCAACATCACCGACCACCACAACAATCGCATTGCCCGGCACATAATGTTTTTTGTAAAAGGCCTGCACATCTTCAATGGTTAGGGCCTGTAGATCCTGCATCCAGCCGATCACCGGATTACGATAGGGGTGTAATCGTAATGACGCAGCCGATAGTTCTTCAAACATGCGAGAGTTCGGATCATCTTCGGTGCGCATACGGCGCTCTTCCATGATCACCCGAATCTCTTTCTGAAAATCTTCATCGCGCAATTTAAGATGGGCAAAACGCTCTGCCTCCATCTTCAACACGTCCTCAACACGAGAAGCCGGAACGGTTTCAAAATAGGCCGTATAATCGGTACTGGTAAAGGCATTATCATTGCCGCCCATAGCGGAGATACGTTTACTATATTCTCCAGCAGCCAACTTTTTCGAGCCTTTGAACATCATATGTTCAAACACATGCGCCAAGCCTGTTTTACCCGGCAGTTCATCTCGTCCTCCTACTTTCAACCAGATCTGCACCATCGCAACGGGTGCTGAATGATCCTCTTCAACCACCAGCTTTGCCCCATTCTTAAACGTCGCCTGCTGCAGTTCACCTGCATTGGCGCTGGATATAAACAGACTGGCTGACAAAATAAGGATCACGGTCAAATGCAATGGCATAGGGACTCCGAAGGTATGATTTTCAAACAGCGAGGGATATTGATCTAAACTAGATTACGAATCAATTAATCTGCCATTTTCGAGAACCTGCGGGCACACTGAGTCCATCAATATTAATAGACAACGAAACAGGGTTTACACGACCTGTTTTTAAATTAATATCAACCCTTTGCGCCGTAGCGCTATACCCGGAATCAAATCGAATTGAAACGGGCCCTCGTAATCGCAAATGATTCATTAGTTTATCCAATTGGGCTGCATCCGCCTCAAAGCGCGCCTGACCAAAGTTATTCAATGAGCACTCAAACAGGGTGCCTGACAGATTATAATAGGTTACCAGCGAAGTAGTTATAGCACCCAAACTCATAAAGCGCTCATTAGCAGAGGCTGACTTAGAAAAAAAGTTCAACCGACCTCGGCTACTCATAGTCATATTTTGCAGACCACCGAGCACATTATATTGCTTACTAACCTGTATATGCCTCGATTGAGGTTGCAAAAAGAACAAAACAGCTACCAATACTGACCCTAATGATATGACCAGGCCCCCCCACTTTAAAAAGTGCATATAAAGTGAGGGCGCCTAAGATCATTAAGCATTAATAATAGTTATGGATATGTGTAAACCATTGGTGTTGGAGCACCAGCGGCAGCTTGATTCAAGAATGGCTGATCCAAGGCAATCGTTGGTGATAGTACACCACCTAGCGTCGCATCATTAACAGGCGTACCATTTCCAACTGGTTGCACTCCAGCAGCTTTAATAAACGCAACTCCAGCTGCCGAGAAAATAACCTTCTCTCCAGGTAATGGGAAAGGGCTTAACTGAGTAGGTGCTCTTTCACTAATAACAGGCGTATTATACTTCTGCGACAGAGCCAGGTTTGGAACTACTGGCACTCCAACGCCCGTGGAAAGATCTACATACTCAAATGTTGCAAGCATTGTACCCTTCAGCGGAGTCGCTCCGATAAAGGCTTTATGGCCTGTCACAACGCCAGGTCCAGAATTTACACCATTACTCCCAGTCACATTAACATTCAAGCCAGCACCGGCAGTATCCAGTGCAGCAATCGTATGTTGTCCATCCAAAACACCTTTTTGGAGCGTCGCATTGGAAAGCGGTTGCGCAGGGGCAGCCCAAACGCCGATGAACTGGCCAAACTGATCAAATTGAGGAGTCGGCTTTGTCTGCGTCATTGCAAGGAATGGATGCGTCGCATCAGCTCTTCTAGCTGGACTGTTCAACATCGCAGTTTGAAAAGCCACATCCATCTGTGCAGCTTTCAAGAAGTCGGCATGCGCGCCCGCAAGCAAGGTCGTTCCCTGCCCCTGCAAAGTAAAGAATCCCGGATCATTCAATACTGAAACTGGATCGACTGATGCAGGTGTATAATAGCTGACGATACCAGTGACAGGATCAGCAACAGGAACTTCGATCAGATCAGGTACATTTGCGACCATGGTTGTGGTGTTCCAATTATATGCACGAGCCCAGCGTATTACTCCGCGCTGTCCATAAAGAATGCCTAGCAGTCCATCAATATCTGCAACATCCCAGTTTTTAGTTTGAACAAACTGTGCAGTAAAATTAGCTGCTTTCACTGCTTCAATGCGAGTAATAGCATTGCTCAATTCTGCAATCACAGGATCAAGTGAAGGATCCTGAAGCTGGTTGGCGGTTACCGCCGTATTTACAAGGCGATTAGGTTTTGCAACCCAATTGATCAGAATTGGATTCGCCACAGGTGTTGCAGAATTAAGTTGTTGAAGGGTTGCAGCTCCAGTTGGCAGTGTAGCTCCGGCATCGGTAGTAAACTGTGTAGCCAATGTCCGCAGTGCCTGATTATCAGCCAATGCCACCATTGCAGTCATGCTTGCACCGATAGCAGCCTCAATATCCGTAGGATCTACTATAAGCATATTCAGGTAAGTCGTATTTGCTCCTGCCACATCTCCAGCAGCGATCTGGTTTTGTGATGCTGCAATAGCTGTAACCACAACGCTGCGCGTTACAGTAGTCGCCGCGTTGCCAGCGGCGTCAGAGACATCGTAGCTGACTGTATACGTACCTGCCGCATTCACATTCACATTGCTCGCATTGACAACAATCGAGCCAGTCAAAACACCATCCAAAGTATCTGATGCCGTAGCTCCTGCATCTGAATATGCACCGCTTGTATTAAGCGTGACAGGATTAGCTCCAACAAGTGCAATTACCGGTATTGTTGTATCGATTGTAGCCAGAATAACTACGGATGGATTACTGGTATTGCCAGCGGCATCTGTTGCTGTTGCAGCCAAGTTGTAAGCTCCTTCAGCTAACACGCCAGTTGTCAGAGACCAGGCACCAGCTCCACTTGCAGTCGCTGTGCCCAATAGCACATTACCATCATAGAGCTTAATCGTCGCATTCGCTTCAGATCCACCGCTTACATTCAGAGTGGTGCTGTTAGTGACGGAACTTGCAACCGGCACAGTTATACCCGGGGCACTAGGAGCGGTACTATCAAACGTAACGGATAGCTGGATTGCCGCGGAACTGTTATTGCCCAATGCATCTGTCGCCGCATTTGCCGCCACATCGACAGTAACGGCACCATCTACAACAGGTGTTATATCAGCGGTGAATACAGTTGTGGATACAGCCACAAAGTTGGCTGCGACACCGTTAATAACTGCAATATCAGCAAGCAACACTCCTGTTGCCGGCTCATTGAACGTTAATGTCACAGGTATTGGGGACGCATTGGTTAACACTGGTGAAGTAGTGCTAATAACCACACTCGGACCAGTATTATCAACAGTAATGATTGCAGCTGTAGCTGACGTTACGCTTGTGTTTCCTGCGGCATCGCTTGCTATTGCAGTGATCGCATGTGCTCCATCAACCAGACCTGTTACTGAAATTGTCCATGCACTCACAGCGCCTGTTACTGCGCCATTGGCTGCTACCGTACCAAGAGATCCTGATGTGCCTGAGAGAACGGTCACCAATGCACCTGTCTCAGCGGTTCCTGTAACAGTCAATGTGGTAGTCTGCGTTGTAATATCAGCATTCGGTGTGGTGATTATTGGTACGGCTGGTGCGGTTGTATCTGCTGCCGACTCAGTCGATTGGATCGTTGCGTTATTTGCTGTGGCAGGAGTGTTGGCTCCAGCTGACGCATTGGTAAAAGAAGTAGCTGCACCAGTTGTTAATGTTGTAATATCTTGTTGTTGAGCCGTTGTTGGCGTGCTGCCTGCTGTTAGTGCATTGACACCACCCAGTAGATTATTAAGTGCGGCATTGTTACCACCGGCCAAAGTGTTGGCGATATTGATTGCTGATCTGGTTTGATCGAGAAATGCTTGTGTTGGCGCTTCAGTGTTTACGTCACCAGCTAGATTAATAGTATTGGTCATAGTTGCGTTCAATGCAGTGGCTGAATTGGCTCCAGTGACAAGTGTAGTTCCGTTTGGGGCGGTTACGGTTAAATTATTGGACAATGACTCGGCAGAAACCTGAGCTTGCTGGTTTAGAATGTGTGATGCATTGGCATTGTTAACCTGAGTGTTGTTCGCACCTGGAGCCACTTGGCCATCGATAGTTCCATCGGTGAGGTCTTGTGCGATAGAGATGATGGTATTGGCCAGAGTGCCGCCACTAGCATTACTGGCTCGGCGAATCATTTCGGCAGCAGCTTCATTGGCACGCACAACGCTAGCTACATTGTTAATGTCAATCGGGGTGGATAATGGGTTGACGCCGGCTATAAGACCAAAGCCTACGGAGTTCAATATATTGGTGGTTGCTGTACCTAAATTGGCTGTCGTTAAGATACCTCCACCCTGTGCTACAGCAGATGCAACGGCTAGCGTGGAGAGAGGGTTCGCATTACCTGTAACGCTACCGCCGGCAGGTAATGTGGTTACTGCAGTTTGCAGTGGAAAGTCCTGAGGCCGCCCTGTCACAGTATCTGTGCCGCCCGCAACAGTGATCGTCAAAGGTAATGCGGTTCCAGATGGGACTGTAAAGTTAAATTTTGCATTTGTACCCGTTGTCGGGTTTGCTGGGGTGGTAATTACTGCAGCACCATTAGCATCTGTGACAGTAACAGCACCTCCAGTCACAGGCCCATCGCCAGCACTACCGGTAACTGTAGTAGCTGCTGGTGCAGTAGTAACCGGCACAACATCACTACCACCTCCACAAGACACCAAACTTATTGTCAACGCTGTGACCAGCATTATTTTTCCAACCATGATTAAACGCATTATCCCTCCAAGTTCATCTTTTCGCATAAATAAATTCAAACAGCTATTTACAACTGTAAGCTCAACCTTTTTTTGTGTAGTTCCTGAATCAACGCCTAGTATAGACGATAATATTCATTCTGTTATAATAACTGTTACTTGCATCTGCCATTACCTAAAACTTTTGTAGCCAAAAATAAAGGTAACTATTCAGCAGCCATCATAAAGGCAGGCATTTTGCTGTCAAACAACAAC
>CAYZJL010000063.1:0-10847 GCA_964478615.1 uncultured Zetaproteobacteria bacterium | reverse complement strand
GTTGGTGATGGTTTAAACAACGGGATGCAACCCAGATGTGTACAACTGGCTACGAGGACCAGATATTCCGGTTTGATCGCACGGTACTTACGTTGCTCTGGCGTTTTCATCCATTCAGCTTCTACTTCTGGAATGGCTTTTGAATCGACATCTTTGAGCATATCATCATGCCCATCGACTTGTTTTAGAAGCTCTGCTGTACGGTTGACCACAAAAACAGGTTTTCCCTGCCACTGAATGGTGACCAATTGCCCCGCTCCAACAGTTGCTACATCAAACTCTGTTTTTGATGCAGCCAATGTATCAGCAGCTGGTAACATAGAGCCGATAAACGGTACTACCAAACCACCTGCAGCAACAGCTCCTAAACCACCCGCTGCAACGTAAAGAAAGTTACGGCGCGACTGATTTGCTTGATCTGTCATAGTTATTCCCCCCTCATTTAATCTTTCGTTCATAAACTTAAGGTCGCATGGCTAGCAGCGCCATAGTTAATGGTCAACCATTGGCGCTGCAACCTATACATCCCTGATATTTTTTTAAGACGCGTTATTGGCAAGATCTCTGATATCTTTAATCGCCTTGGCATAATCATCTGCGCCATACACTGCAGAACCTGCAACAATAGCATCAGCTCCCGCACCACCCACTTCAGCCGCAGTTTTCACGTTCACGCCGCCATCAACTTCCAGCCATGCATCACAACCTGCATCATCCAGCATTTGGCGTGCTTCACGAATTTTATCTGTAACAGCATGAATATAAGACTGCCCACCATAACCGGGGTTCACACTCATCAGCAAAATCAGATCGGTGCAGTGCAGTACATTCTTAATGGTAGAGACAGGTGTTGAAGGATTCAGACTCACACCAGCCTTAATACCATAAGAGCGGATCAACTGTAGTGTACGCTCAAGATGCACACATGCTTCCTGATGTACGGTAATAATATTGGCACCGGCTTTGGCAAAGGATTCTACCTGTGTATCCGGATGATTGACCATCAAATGTACATCAATGGGTTTATCCGTATACGAACGGATCGCCTTGCAGATGTTGTCACCAATGGTAATTGGCGGTACAAACGAACCATCCATTACGTCAAAGTGAACCCAATCGCAGCCACCATCATCAATAGCCTTAATCTCTTCACCCAGACGGGCAAAATCAGCCGATAAAATGGATGGTGCAATAACTGTATCTTTTTTCATGAAAAGCTCCCTAATTTGAGTGGTGGCTTTCTACCTTTTTTGACCCGTTTCGTCCAGTGTAGATAACCATTCACTCAATGCTGTGATCTGCAGATCACTCAACGGCCCACCCTGATGCACAGCAAATCCCGGCATATGCTGTGATCCCGTACCATGGGCGATGAGCTGAGCCAAGGCAGCCGCATCTCCATGCCCTCGCAACGATGGGCCCGCAAGCCCCTGCTGCTTATCACCATGGCACATACTGCATACCGCAGCATAAATCTGCGGCCCTTTTACCTGAGCCTTGGCTGTATCAAAATGACAGGCCGCACATTTCCCCTTGAAAATACTACGATCACCCACTTTCAAATGCGGATTAGCTTGCACATTCAGAGCCAGCCACGCTTTACTGCTACGACCAAGATCATCCGTCAGGGAAACCCATTTTTTTGCATCACCCTGCTTGGCAAATGTATCCACCACCACCTTGATGCGCGTAAAGGCACCCGGCATTAACAGGCGCTGCTCAGGTTCGGCCACACTACAACCACAGGAAGTCTCTAGCGCTACAATATTGGCCATCACATCACCGGCATTACGCACGCGCAGAAAAACCACAGCTTTTTCACCCTCTTTAACCACACCCATATCAACATGATCCGGTTCAAATATCAGCGCAGAAGCGAAACTGGCCTCAGTTGTTTCAACTGATGAAACATTGGCCGACGGCACCTGTCTCGTCTGTGAACAGGCCGCAATCAGCATGCATGCTACTACCGCTATTACAAACCCTAGCTTTTTGACAACCATATTTTCAAACACTCCGGCACAACTTTTTCACCATGCATCATAGCCTGCAACTCAGGAGGTTCACATTGCAATAATATATCTATTGCCGCCCACACGCCATCGGCTGCAAAGTCCGCCTCCAACAAAGGGCTCAACCATGCATCCAACTCCAGCATACCCTGCCGATTCAATCGATAACGCAAACGGCGTATTGCTATTTCAGACTCAGACATACTGCACATGCTATCGTCCCTTCTATTGAAGAGAAACAGATCAGATGCTCATCAATGCTGCTTTCATACAGGAAAGAGACACCCAAATGAGATCAGAGTTTTTTACTGCGCTTCAGAGCTTGTTCTTTGCGCCATGCTTCAATTTTTTTATGGTCGCCGGAAAGCAGCACGTTGGGCACGGGTTTACCTTCGAATTCTACCGGGCGGGTATAATGTGGCCAATCAAGAATGCCATCTTCAGTGAAGGAGTCGAGCACAGCGGATTCAGGACTGCCTAATACGCCAGGTAAGAGACGAATGAGTGCATCGAGTACAGACAGTGCGGCGGGTTCTCCACCGGAGAGTACATAATCACCCAGCGAGACCTCTTCATCGACATAATCACAGATGCGTTCATCGAAACCTTCATAACGACCGCATAACAGTGTGATACCAGGTTTCTTTGTGAACGCCAGGGCTTTAGCCTGGGTGAAACGGGTGCCGGAAGGGGTCAGCATCACCACATGGGTATCAGGCTGTTTCTCACGTGCAGCACGAATCGCATCTACCACCGGACCTGGCTTCATCAGCATGCCGGGGCCACCACCATAGGGGCTATCATCCACTTTATGATGTCTGTCCGTGGCAAAATCACGAATCTGGATCATTTCAACAGAGACAAGAGCTGCTTCAATGGCGCGCTTTGGAATAGAACAGGATAAGGGAGAATCAAAGAACTCGGGGAATAGTGTTAAAATTTGGGTGTGAAACATACGTCCATCCCATCAGGCATTTCGACGACGAGAATGCCTTCATCCAAGTCGACACCAACAATGATCTGCTCAGTAAACGGAATTAACCATTCACCTTGTGTCTCAGCCCCGTCCATAGTCGCAACGAGCAGATTATCCTGCGCACCATACTCTTCCAGTGCGATCACTCTGCCGAGCAGCTCTTCACTGCCCTGCCGAACGACCACACAATCGATCAGATCTTCCCACAGATATTCATCATCTTCGGTTTCTACTTCAGATGCATCAATCCAGATTTTCAGACCTTTCAAGGTTTCCGCTGCATTGCAGTCCGCCACACCTTCAAGCTCTACCAACATACGTTTACCGTGCTGCCAGCAACGTTTTACAGGGTATTTCTTGGCTGATTCGGCATTTTTTCCGAGCCTCCAACAAGAATACCCGGCAACCGCTGTCGCGGGCCGGGTATGTGAATAAACGATCAGTGCTCCCTTGAGGCCATGTACCCCAACAAGGTCACCAACATGTAGAAATGACAGATCAGACATCAGACAAAGCCAATCGGCTTCGACAATGCAGAATTACTCTGCAGACGCCTTACGCATAATGCTAGCAACACGATCAGAGACTTTAGCGCCCTTATCAGTCCATGCTTTAACAGCATCCAAATCCAACTTAATTACTTCTGGTTCTGTACAAGGATCGTAGTAACCCAGCTTCTCAATGAAAGCTCCATCACGACGCTTACGCTCGTCCATTACGACTACAGAATAAAAAGGACGCTTTTTGCGTCCACCACGGCTCAAACGAATAATAGTTGCCATTAATATAAAACCTCCGAAAAACAGGCGCGCACTATAAGGGCGGAAGTTGTCAGGGGCAAGGGTCAAACTATAGTTTTTTTAACACGCCCAATTCAAGCAAAAATTAAAGCCTCCAATACGGCTATTTTTGTGCCCTCATATACTATTTCTATTGATAGGCTTTCATAAAAACGCTATGCATTAAATATTACTATATTCCCATCTCCGGCCTGATTTTTTGCCTGAGTGAGAGCAACATCTGCATGCCGCATAGCCTTGTCCGAATTACTATCTTCTTTTCCAATCATCTTCACACCAATACTTCCACTCACATGCAGCTCCTTCCCTTGAACAATTACAGGTTCAAAAACAGCTTGCATAACCTGTTCTGCTAAGCTCATCACAAAATCCTTTGTTTGCTGCCCTGCGTTATTCGCATGATTAATAACCATAACAAATTCATCACCATTCAGGCGACCAGCAATGTCTTCTGCTCGAAGCGTGGAACGTAATCGACTGGCTATTTCAACCAACACAGCATCACCGGCATCATGACCGAACCTTTCATTCACTGATTTAAGTCCGTGTAAATCAATTAATAGAATCGCACCATGAACATCACCTTTAGCAGATGCGGCAATGGTCTGTTCAATGTTAGCGTAAACAACATGTCTATTTGATAGACCAGTTAACACATCTGTAAGTATTAACTGCTCCATTTCATCATGCGCATGATCCCGAGCCCTGATATATGGATTAATCACCCATAGATAAATAAGCGGCGTGGTCACAATGGCCAGCAACAGAATATCGAGCAGGGCTTCCATATATGGACTTAAACCTGCATTGATAAAAATAAAGCCATCCATAATGGAAAACTCCACCAGCGAAATAATCGTAACAATACGCAAAACAACCTGTCTACTGGTTAAAAACTCATTCATGTTGTTAGCACCTTATGAAAAATATTAGAGAAACATTGATTTTATTAACAAATACAACCATATCATTATAGCATAGTTTATTGAACATGTTAGTTCAGAAAGAGCATTATCGTTAGCACGTTACAGCCGCCATACAACATATTACTTTAACTCAACATCGTGAATCATAATGCCTTGCCTGTTGTTCAAGCTAACTTCCTGCACTCTGGCATGCAAACGGGCGGTCAAGCTGGAGGGCTCTTTTTGCTGACGCCATTCGTAGACCGTAACAAAGGCCATCACCTGCTGTACATAACGACGGGTTTCATTGAATGGTATAGCTTCCACCCAGGCTTCCGGCGAATCAAATGAGACACGTCCAAGCCATGTTGAAACCCGGTGCGGGCCTGCATTATAACCGGCAGCAGCCAGTGCCAGGTTTCCAAAGCGCTCTTTGATACCTGCCAGATAGGTGGAGCCCAATTGAATATTGGTAGCTGGCGAGAATAGTTTCGGCTTTCTTTTGCCCATTTTCAACTTACGCGCAACCTGACGGGCTGTTGCCGGCATCAACTGCATCAATCCCTTTGCACCAACATAGGAAACAGCATCCTGATTAAAGGCTGATTCCTGACGGATAATACTCCAGATAGATGCAGGGCTAAGGCCTGTCTTGTGAGCTGCTTTTTTGACCTGCTTTTCATATATCATAGGGAATCGCTCTGTTAAGGCATCCATCTCATCTGCCTTGAATGCAGCCCGAATCACCTGATCATGCCAACCCCAACGAGAGGCAAGCACAGTAGCCGCCTTCCAGTGCATGGTATCTTCCTTAGCCAGCGCATAGTGCCACTCCCGAAGGGCTTTACTGCGTTTATTCATCGCTAGCCATTCCGACACTCTTTGGATGGCAGGCATCTGCTCAACGTCTGCAATCAGCGTATCGGAAACAACAATCTCAGGAGATGCCAGTTGAAATGGCAGCGCAAGTTTCTCCGCACTTAAAAAATTATAATAACCCCGTCCTTCTGCCAGTTTACGGTATTGATGGTTGGCCCCCTTAAGATTGCCACTGGCCTGCATCGCATGTGCTTGCCAATAGACCCAGCGATCCTGCACCCGTTCTTCTACTGGCATTTTCCGAATCACAGATAGTGTTCGTGGCCAATCCTGGACAATAATTGCCAGCCTCACTTGCCAGCTACGTGTATCCTCATTCTGGAATGATGAAGGCAGCACTGCCAACCACTGACTTGCTACCTGCATATGCTGTCTGGCCGCTCTTAATGCAACGTATCGTTCAAGCTCTGAAAACAGCTCAGGTGAAATCTGTTTTTGTGAGGATTTTAACTGCTGTAAGCTCATCCATGCCTTAGTCGAATCTCGTTTGGAAAGGCGTTTAACAGCATCGCGGATCATCAATGCAGCCGGTACAACAGCATCGAGAGAAGAGAGTGTTTCAGGCCATACAGCTAGCGATTTTTCAGGGTGCTTTTGTGCCTTACGCCAATATTTTAGCCATGTTTTCTGTTGTTTATTAAGTCCCTTTTTAAGTGCCGTCGTTTTCTGCCAGCGCCCCTTTCTGGCAAATGAATCAATACGATACCAACGTTCAATATCACTGGGATGATCCTCTTTCAGCCATGCTTTATACAACGGTTTTGAAAGCGAAGTAGTGGTTTCCCCCTGCTTCCAGCGTTTCGAAAAAGCCCGCATAGCAGTCGCAGTGAAACCCGCCTTCTTTTCTGGTGAAATATCGACATCGTTCGATACGTGCCATAGTGCCATCATGGCAATTTCCGGAAATTTTGAAGCCAGTGCTGGCGATCCTTCTATGAGCCGATGTGCATCTGCCCAGCGACCTTTTTTTGCCAAATATTTAAGCCAGTTGCGACGTAAATTAATGTTTTCAGGCACATCTGCATATGCAATAAGGGTTGCAGCAACCAGACTATCATCACCCCTTTTCAGCATTTTACTGGCATGCCAAATATCAAGATAAGGGGTGAGCGCATAATCACCTAGTTTGTCTTTCAATGTATGGAAACGCTTGATCTGGTGTAAATCAAGGGCGTTGCGCGCTTGCATAAACCAGTCCCGCTGTTGCTCTACAGTTGCTGCCTGCAATGCAGGAACCCAAAGTAGTAACACGGCAATAGTGATTACCAAAATTCGCATGAACGGCCTCTAATGAGAATCTGACTTGTCTATGCATCAAGTGTAGCTCGAAGTTTACCCTTTGCCAGCCTTCATAAGAGCAGAATCAGCCCAATACAATGGCGTTAGGCCAAAGCACCATGAAAACAGAACGCATCCACCACCTTGTCACCTTTGAAATGCTCTTCAATGATGCGGTCAATAGCCTCTTCGTCCAGATGACAGTACCAGACACCCTCCGGATGCACGACCATAATAGGCCCTTCCATACAGACACCGAGGCAACCGGCACGGTTCACTCGCACAGCTTTTGTCTCATGAATATGCAATCCTTCATCAGCCAGTCGTTTTTTCAAATAATTAAGCAAGGGAATATTTTCACCACAACTTTTGCCACAACACATCATCACATGACGATGATACGGCATCATCATAGGTTTTCTCTTGATATCACTCATGTTTTCCATCCTTTTTCCAATGTTTTCACTCATTCACAGCATCAACTCAGCGCAACATTAGATAGCAGCTGCACAGAATAATAATAAAACACACTCAACATATTCAATGCCAGCACCGAGGCAATCACCGGTCATACCACCAAGTCGGCGTTTTAAAAATTCGCGCCACAGGAACAATACAACCATCGCTGCAGTCGCAAAAACAAAAGATACGGTGATCAAGGTGACCACAAACAGACCCGCAGCCCAGAACCACATACTATGATCAAGCTCTTGTTCGCCCATCTGCTGACCCAAACCTTGACCCAATGGTGGTAAGCTTTGCGACCAGTACAGTGCGCCTAATCTGGCCCAGGCAGGAATCAGCAATAGCAACCACAAAGCCGAAGCATTGCTCTCTAACAGCCAGGCCAATGTCACCAGTTTTGTTAGTAGAATCGCAATAAGTACCACCACACCAAATGAACCAATATGTGGATCTTTAAGCACTTTGAGAAACAGATCAGGAAAACTGTCTGTTTCACGATGCGATGCACCAAGTGCATCAGCTAAATCTGCTGCCCCATCCAGATGCAAAGCACCTGTCACCCCGACCCAAACCAATACAGCCAGCAGTGCGGCGATCCAGGCATTGGCTGATAGGCCCAACCATGCGGTGAATAAAAGTATGAGGCCAAGCCCTAAACCAACCAGTGGAAACCAGATGGCAGATTTACCCACTTCATCCGGTTCAATATCCGGAATATTGGGCATGGGTAAACGCGTGAGAAACTGGAAGGCTAAAATAATACCGCGCATGTTTATGATGATAACCCTGCTTCTCTGTTCATAACCCCTCCCTATTCATAAACAACAAACGCGGCTGATGCCCTTCAAGAAAAGAGATCTGACTTAAGGAGGCATAGGGCAGATGCAAACGCCACAAAGCACTCATGGGCATTTTCAATGTATGGGCCAATAAAACGCGAATTACACCACCATGGGCAACGAGTAAGCGATGATTACCAACATCAGAAGCCAACCACTGATTCCAAGCTTGAATCACGCGCTGACTGAAATCATCAAAGGCTTCGCCATTCGGTGGCTGAATGCCAACAGGTGACTCCCAGAATTGATTCAGTAGCTGACCATGCTGTTGTGATATTTCATCAAAGCTTCTGTTTTCCCAATCGCCAAAATCCATTTCAGCCATATCATCCAGTGTGACAAGCTCAATCTGTTTCTGCTCACTCAATTCATTTGCAAATAAGCGACAGCGTTGCAACGGTGAAGTAGCAATATGGTCTAACTTATCCAGACCTTTTGCAGCAGTGCGCAATTGCGACCAGCCTTTTTCTGATAGCGGCAGATCAGTACTGCCACGAAATGCCCAGCCTTCGGCTTGCACTTCACCATGGCGTAGCAGGTTAATAATAATCGCTTCAGTCATTAAGTTGAGTCACTTTGGTTCGGTCATTTCGATTCTGTCATTTCAACTGTTTCATCCTTACCGCTAATGCCAGCACTCTCAAATGTGGCCATCTCCCGGTGCAGAGCAATAGCCGATTGCAACAAAGGAACCACCAATGCAGCTCCAGAGCCTTCGCCCAGACGCATTTCAAAATTGATTAGCGCCGATAGCCCGAGAGAATCCAGCGCCATAGCATGGCCATGTTCTTTTGATACATGACTGGCCAACATCCAGCGTTTCACTCCCTCTTCAATAGCAGATGCCGCAAGAGCTGCTGCCGATGCAATAAAGCCATCAATCACAACAGGTATGCCCGATTCTGCTGCTTGCAGATAAAAACCAGCCATAGCTGCAATCTCTAATCCGCCGACCTGTTGTAATACCTCAGCATCTGAATAGTTTTTAATACGCATCAGGGCTGTTTTGACCACATCGATTTTTAACTGATGTGCATTTTCATCTATGCCCGTCCCAAAGCCCACTACCTGTTCAGGGCTCGCGCCAGTAAACCTACAAATCAAACAGGCCGAAGCAGTGGTGTTACCAATGCCCATATCTCCGGCAATCAACAGGTTTGCACCTGTATCAATGGCTGCTTTGGCTTCAGCTTTACCCACTCGAATTGCAGCCTCACATTCAGCATTACTCATGGCTGATTCATGCAGCAGATTCGCCGTGCCATGTTTTACATTCTGATGAGAAACACCTGCAATGTCAGACAAATCACTCATCACACCCACATTCACCACAGACAGGCTCGCATCACACTGCCTGGCCAGCACATTAATCGCCGCACCACCACGTGCGAAGTTTTTCACCATCTCACCCGTAACCACGCTAGGGAATGCGGATATACCCTCAACACACACCCCATGATCACCTGCAAATACTGCAATATGCGGTTTCAGAGTATCGGGCAATACTTTGCCTTGGCGAGCAGCAAACCAGCAAGCGATATCTTCCAAACGCCCGAGCGCGCCGGGTGGTTTGGTTAATGTTAATTGAAACGCGCGCGCCTCTTCTTCAATAGCCATATTTACTGATTTAACAGTCAATCGTGTCTCCTTTTAAACATAGGGGTAATCCTGCCGCAACAAACTCTACATGATCAGCGATGGCTGCAAGTTTCTGATTCAATCGTCCCTGTGCATCACGAAAAGCACGCCCCTCACGCCTTTCCGGCACCAGCCCCATACCCACCTCATTGGCGACCATAATGACGTGAGCGGAAAGTGTTGTCAGCACAGCGCACAAGGCTTCTGTTTCCTGTTCAATATTTCGATCAGCATACATTAGGTTAGATAACCAAAGCGTTAGGCAATCGACCAGCACAACCTCACCTCGACCAGCATGCTTCTGTAATACGCTGGAGAGTTCCAACTCCTCTTCAACCAGTTGCCATACATCACCACGCTGCTGGCGGTGACGCTCGATGCGAGCCAACCATTCGTGATCGCCCTCAATCAAGGGTGCTGTTGCGATATAAACAGGCTGCTCGGACAGTGACAGAGCAATCGCTTCAGCCCTGTTACTTTTCCCACTGCGGGCTCCGCCCAGAATAAGCGTTACTGGCATGAGTTACCTCGGAGAAAACAACCAAGATAAACGGAATAAGAAAAGAGTTGATTGAGTAATTGTAACTTCAAATTAATCTCCTAACGTGCCAAACATTGAAATGAGCCCCTTATCAGTGCAGTCACGTGAGTCTCTTATGCCACTTGATCCTTCATCGGGTTCCCATTCATAAAATTCATCGTCAATTACGGTGACAGGTAAATTACGGTGACAGTTTACTAAACACACTTAATTATCATTCCCATCACCTCGCTTTGGCCCCCGTTTCTTTGGCTTTAACTCTTTTCCAACCATGGATGAAACCCTGTCCATCCACACATCATTCCCTAAAGGTCTCCCTGTTATCTCCGATTGGCGCAGGCGCCTAAATGCATCGGGTGCATCATCCTGCGCAAGAAATGTTGCAAAATCACCATAGCGATCAAGCACCGGACTCACTTTTACCAGCTCATCATCCCGACCGGACAAGTGCACGGCAGCACTCGACCAGCGCCACTCTTCCGCTCGCTCAACCAAATTGGCGCGAACCGGGTTC
>CAYZJL010000062.1:0-10993 GCA_964478615.1 uncultured Zetaproteobacteria bacterium | reverse complement strand
TTACAGCGTTTTCTTAAATAGAAAAAATGGAAATAAGGGGTGCGGAATGTCGGATGATTCTCCGGTATCTAAGGATTGCTAGCGGGATGCTATGTCAGGCTGCATCCAAGAATAGTAATAAGAGGGGCAACACTGGGTTTGATCAACTGATTGAGCAGCATTCCAGCTGCTCCGCTGAGATATACGGATCAATTCAGGCTTTTACTGACGATCTCAAATACATCACCGGATAGATTTGAGCTCTCAGCAATGCGTTGAAGTTGATTGCGCATCAAGGCACTTCGTTTGCTCTCTAAGCGTTTCCACTGCATCAGAGCGCGCACCATGCGCGAGGCAACTTGTGGATTGAGCTTATCAAGTGCTAGAACCTGATCGGCGACAAAGCTGTAGCCGCTACCATCTTCAGCGTGGAATGCGGCTGGATTACGCATGGCAAAAGTGCCTATAAGCGCGCGTACTTTATTTGGATTATGCATATCGAACTTTTCATGTGTCATGAGAGCTTTTACCTGTTCCAGTGTGTTCGGCAATGAGGATGAGGCTTGTACAGCAAACCATTTATCCATGACATTGGCATCATCAGCCCAACGCTGTTCGAAACTGGAGAGTGCGGTGTTGCGTTCCGGGCAATCACAATCGCTTAGGGCGGAGAGGGCGGCATATTGGTCGGTCATATTGGCAGTGTTGCTAAACTGCTTATAGACGAGCTGAATCGAAGTTTGATCATGCAATGTGCTTAAATACGATAGACAGACATTTTTGAGTTTGCGTTGCTGCATGGCTTGATCATCAAGGCCAGTAGAGCCTTGAGATTGTGTTTGGTAACACGTTTCAAATTCATCGCGCAGGGTGGTGGCGATATGGTGGCGCAATTGTTCACGCACAGCATGAATCTGATCGGGATTGGCCGGTGGGTTAGGAGATGTTTGGGCTTCGGAAATATCTGATTCTGATGGCAGCATCAGCGCTTCGGCTTTTAGGGCTGCACCGAGGGCATGATCGGTCAGTAGGTGAGCGAATGCCTTGGTGATGCGTTCATCTGGCCTTGCAGCTTTGTTCATCATGTCTTGAATGCTTGTCATGGCCAGGCGTTGTGAAGCTGCCCAGCGATTGAATGCATCGCTATCGTGCTGCATCAAAAAGGCATCGTCATCGACACTATAAGGGTAATCAAGCTCAACGGGAGCCGAAAAACCGCGCAGTAGCGATGGCAAAGGTTGTTCTTTCACATGGATAAAGGTGAATGACTGCTCTGCTTTGGTGATGATAAGTGTGCGTTCAGTGCTTTGTGCTCTCTTTTCACCAGAGAGTTGCAGGGGCTGCTCCGAACCATCGGGCAGTAGCAGTGCCACGGTGAATGGAATCGGATAGGGCTGTTTGTCGCTTTGGCCGGGGCTATCGGCACAGGATTGTGCGCAGTTCAGGGTGCATTGTTGCAGCTCTGCATCATAGCTCATGCTTACCGTGAGTTTCGGTGTGCCTGCCTGATCATACCAGCGCTGCATTTGTGTAAAGTCTATCGGGGTTGAATCAGCGACATTAGAATCAGTATTGGCATCATTCATGGCGCTTAGAAAATCTTCGGTGGTGACAGCCTGGCCATCGTGACGCTCAAAATAGAGATCCATACCGCGTCTGAAACCCTCTACCCCCAACAAACTCTGGTACAAGCGTACCACTTCCGCACCTTTTTCATACACAGTAACGGTATAGAAGTTGTTGATCTCCATATACGAAGCAGGACGAATCGGGTGCGCCATCGGGCTTGCATCTTCGGCAAACTGATGGGTGCGTAACAGGCGCACATCTTCAATGCGTTTGACGGCGCGTGAATGCATATCGGCGGTAAACTCCTGATCACGGAATACCGTTAACCCCTCTTTCAGACTAAGCTGGAACCAGTCTCGGCAGGTGACGCGGTTACCTGTCCAGTTATGGAAATATTCATGGCCAATGACCGCTTCAATACCGATATAATCATCATCGGTGGCGGATTCCGGGCTGGCAAAGACGAGGCGAGAATTGAATACATTCAAGCCTTTGTTTTCCATCGCGCCCATATTGAAATCATCAACAGCCACAATCATGAACAGGTCGAGATCGTATTCGAGGCCAAAACGCTGTTCATCCCATAACATGGCACGTTTTAATGATGCCATAGCGTGGCCGCATTGATCGATATGATGGGGTTCAGTAAATATTTTCAGGCTGACATCGCGGCCTGAAGCGGTGGTAAACTGATCTTCAAAACAGGCCAAATCACCTGCAACCAAGGCAAACAGATAACAGGGTTTGGCATGGGGATCGTGCCATTCGGCCCAGTGCATGCCGTGATCGTGTTCACCTTGTCCGATGGGGTTACCATTGGAAAGCAACACCGGGTTGGTGGCTTTTTCAGCAATGATGGTCACCTTGAAAGGGGCCATCACATCGGGGCGATCCTGATAATAAGTGATGCGGCGGAAGCCTTGCGCTTCACACTGGGTACAATAATTACCACCGGAACGGTATAGCCCTTCGAGTGCTGTATTATCCTGCGGGTTGATGCGGGTGGTGACCTCAAGTTCGAACGCATCAGGGCAATTGCTGATGTTCAGGCCTTGTGCATGCAGATGATAGTCGGTTTCGGATAGTTCACGTCCATTGATTTTGATACCGAGCAGTTCCATATCGTGGCCATCAAGTTTTAGCTCAGAAGCTGAGCCCTTTGCTTGGCTATTGCGCCGATATTGTACCGTAGAAATCACTTCAGTTGCGGTGGCTTGCAGGGTGAAGTTGAGTGAAACGTGATCGACCAGATAGGCCGGAGCAAGATAGTCTTTCAGGTAAATGGTTTGTCTGTGAGTCATTGTTCTTCCTTAGCGCTACACTGCTCTGATTTGCAGTGTGTTGTTATGATTATTTTGGAACTTGTAACCACCAGTCAATTTCAGCCGTGGCAATGATCTTATCTTCACATATGACATGCACAGGGATTTTGAAAATAGTTCTGCTACGCCGTTTCAAGGTATCGATACATGTTTGCAACGAAGCTGGATCTACTACTGCGATGGCCTGGCACTCCTGCATGGCAGGGCGTTTGTATTGAATCGAAGCTTTCCTGACCAGCACCGTAGATTGCGGAAAAAGGGGCAAGAGGTTCAGAATTAAATAGTGACCGCTGGCACCTTCAGCTAAGGCGTGAATGACAGAAGCATGCAAGCTACCGACATGATTCAGCAGGCAGGCCTGCTGCTTGAGAAAGACCACATCGCCATTTCCATTCTGATCAACCTGCAGGTCAATATGTTGATTAAAGGGCAGGTCAGTGATTTGCATGGCTTAGGCTAACATCTCGCCACTTTTAAGCTGTGCTCCGCGTAGGAAGTCGATTGTCCGCATGGCTTTTTTACCTTCCGGTTGCAGTTCGCTGATGCGATAGACTGAATGCTCAGCGCAGGCGATATCCAGACCATCCGTATTGCCAAGCACAGAACCGATAGGGCTGCTGTGGCTGGTGGATAACACTTCGCCGCCAATCATTTTTAGCCATTTACCATTGCACTGCGCACGTACACCGGGGCGAGGAGAAAAACAGCGTACCAGACGGTCAATTTCCGAGGCTGATTTCGACCAGTCGATGATGCGTTCATCGTTGGTGATTTTCTTGGCGTAGCTTACGCCTGCTTCAGGCTGAGGTTCCGGTTTCAAGCCCGCTGCAACTTTAGGCAGCGTTTCAACCAGCAGTTCTGCACCCATGGGCGATAATTTGAACCACAACTCAGAGCCTGTGGTTTGAGCTGTAATCGGTAACGTTTGGCGGGCATAGACCCCGCCAGTATCTAAGCCCTCTTCCATCTGCATGATGCAGACACCGGTTTCAGCGTCCCCTGCCAATAGTGAACGCTCAATCGGGGCTGCTCCACGCCAGCGTGGCAGTAGCGAGGCATGCACATTGACCGGTGCGATGCTGACAGCATCCAACCACTCCGTGGGCAAAATCATACCAAAGGCGACCACAACCAACATATCCGCCTGTTTGCTCTCTAACCATGCCAAGGCTTGATCATTATCGCGCAATTTTTCAGGCGTGATGACATCAATGCCTGCATCCAGTGCTGCCTGTTTCACCGCCGATGGTGTGCGTTTCATGCCGCGTCCTGATTTGCGATTCGGCTGTGACACCACACCCACCACATCGAAATCATCTGCTTGAATCAAAGCAGTCAGGCAGGGAACAGAAAAGCAGGGGGTGCCAGCAAATACTATGCGCATATTATCTCCATGATTTGTCGATCAGAGGGGTGGCTTTGATGCAATGCAGAAGTCACTTATTCTTTAAACAGTTTTTTCATCTTTTTGGTAATCATCTTGCGTTTGAGTGGAGAGATGTAATCAATAAACAGTTTGCCGATCAGATGGTCAAATTCGTGTTGCAGGGCAACGGCCTGAAACTCTTCAAAATCCTGCTCATGTTCTTTACCATCCATATCGAACCAGCGCAGGCGCACTGCGGCAGGACGCTTCACATCGGCATAGGTTTCAGGGATAGATAGGCAACCCTCTTCCCAGGTTGCCATCTCATCGCTAAACCAGATGACTTTTGGATTGATCCAGACCTTTAATTCGCGTTGGCCACCTGGCTTGTCATCATCATGACGCACCTCTTCACTACGCCAGAGGGTATCGGTAACAGCGATTTGCAAGGATATGCCAATTTGTGGGGCAGCTAAGCCAACACCGGGTGCATCGTACATGGTGTCGGCCATATCTGTGATGACCTGTTTTGTATCGTCTGTAAGTGGGAACGATACCGGCTTGGCTATTTTGCGCAGGCGATCATCCGGATGAATGAGTATCTCCTGAACCGCCATTAAAAAGTACCACCATTAAAACCGAACATGGCGCGTTCTGGCGCTGCAAACTCAATATAGATGCGTGAGGGGTCAATGCCCAGTTCATCCTGAATCAAGGCAGATAACCTGGCTGATAAATCTGGCGTTTGCGCGGTGCTCAGACCGAGGCTTTTCAGTTCCAGAAAAGCCAGTGGTGCATCAGACCCGGCAAACAGCATGGGTTTGTTATCGGAGAGTTCGAGCATGACATACGATTCCGGCTTGCTCAGTGCATTTGCGACCTCTGCAGAGCAGCGCTTCAGAAAGGTTGGTGTATCAGTCACTACAATATTTGTATGTATCAATAAGCAGGGCACTAACGGATCTCCTTCGTTGCAGCGTTGCTATCTTTTTTTTCTGTTGTAGGCGCTGCCTCTGCCTGTTGTTGGGCATAAAGCTCAAGATTGCGTTTGGCCGGTTCTTCACGCATGGCATTTTTTCTGACACGCATATCTTTGGTGGCATAAAACCCTGCCCACCACAACAGAACGAATACGATAGCCAGGACAAACCAGAATAAAAAGCCACTCATGAACTTACCTCCACAGCAGCAATCTCTGCCGCCAGCGTTGCCAGTGCGGTATTGGCAGCACGGGTGCGTTTATCGGCCCTGCGTTGCATACGTGCATTGAAAATATTGATACCAGCCAGAATAAAGCCCAGCGCAATAAATGCACCCGGTGGCAGGATGAACATCAGTACATCCGGATAATCTGCGCCGAATAGCGAGAAGCCGAAGATATCGCCTTGCCCAAGCAGTTCACGCACACCGCCAAGCAGAATCAGAGCGAAGGTGAAGCCGCTGCCTACTGCGATAGCATCCACGAGTGAGTCCGATACCGAATTCTTGCTGGCGAAGGCTTCAGCGCGGCCCAAGATTGCACAATTGACGACAATCAATGGGATGAATAAACCGAGCACCAAATACATTTCATGCATCCATGCGTTCATGGCCATTTCAACAACGGTTACAAATGCAGCGATGATGGTGATGTAGGCGGGAATGCGCACATTCTTGGGGATCACACCGCGCACCATCGAAACAACCAGATTGGAACCAATCAACACAAGTACGGTAGCTGCCCCCATCCAGAAGCCATTTTCAGCCGATGTGGTGACACCGAGCAGTGGGCACATGCCAAGCAGTTGGGCGAAAATGGTATTGTTGTGCCAAAAGCCATCGGCAAATATGTTGGACTTGCTTATCTCGGACTTATTCAATGCCAGCCTCCTTATCGCGGTGCGGTTGTTGATTCACTAGGTTTGCTTGTGCAAGCATAAGCGTATGGTGGCTGTGAAAAAATTCCAGCGCAGACTTTACGGCTTTGACCACGGCTCTTGGGGTGATTGTAGCGCCGGTAAATTGATCAAAATCACCACCGTCTTTTTTAACCTTCCAGTTTTTACTCGCCAGTGTTTGCTCAGCAAAGCTTGCAAGCCAATTGTGGTTTTTGGTGACTCCATCACCAAGCCCCGGTGTTTCACGGTGGTAGGTGATGCGGATGGCCTGAATAGACGCATCGGGGTGTAGGCCGACCAAAATACGAATTGAACCGGAATATCCATCCGGTGCAACGACTTCCCATGCCAGCCCTGTTAATGTGCCGTTGGCATGTTTGGCGGGGTAAATATCTCGATTTTCAATGCTGAACATCTCAGCTTGCGGGTCGTTGCTATGTTCGGGTAATACTTGTTGCAAAGCTTGATGCAATGCCTGTTTTTGTGCAGCGGCAATGGGTGCGCGGGTGAACATATCGGTGAGTCCGGTTACCGCTGCAGCAATAATAGCGACAATAAAAAGGGCAATCACCATGCGAATCTGATCTCTATCGATATTCATGATTCCGCCGAATGCTTGTCGTTGGCATGACCATAAACGCGGGGGCGAAAATAGTGATCAATCAGTGGTACGGCACAATTCATCAGTAATACGGAGAACATTGCTCCTTCGGGATAACCACCGAAGCTACGAATGCTCCAGGTTAGTAGCCCGCAGCCGATGCCAAACACAAGCTGGCCGATGGGTGTGACGGGAGATGAGACTGGATCGGTGGCCATAAAAAAAGCACAGAGGATTAAACCACCGGCAAAGAGATGAAACATCGGTGGCGCGAATTGAGCGGGAGCGACTTGATTGAATATTGCCGCCAGCAAGAGCACCGTGCCGATATAGGCGAATGGGATATGCCAGGTGATGGAGTGGCGGGCGAGCAGAAAGATGCCGCCGATGAGCAAGGCCAGCGCGCTGGTTTCGCCGATACTGCCCGCTTCAAAGCCCAAGAATGCATCAAGATAGCTGTAATGGTAGGCATCGAGAGCTGCGGTGACAGGAATACCCAGCGTTGCTTCTGTTTTGATATGCCCCAGTGGCGTGGCCATGCTGATGGCATCGAGGCTGAGATGGCTTGCGGCCAGCAGTGCATCGGTGCCGGAGAAAAACAGCGTGGCGCAGAGCGAGAAATCGAACAAATCGAGCGCTGGAGCCAGTGATGACATGGGCATAATCCATGTCGTCATGCTCAAGGGGAAGGAGATTAGTAAAATCACTCGCGCGGATAGAGCGGGGTTAAAAATATTATGTCCGAGTCCGCCATAGACCTGTTTGCCTAGCACGATAGCAAAAACACTGCCGAGCACAGCCATCCACCACGGTGTGGCGGCTGGCAGGGTGAGCGCCAGAAAGAGGCCGGTCAGGGCTGCGGAATTATCCAGCAGCGTAGATAAAGGGCGCTTCATCAGTTTCAGGCAGACCGCTTCAGTCAACAGGGCACTGAGCATGCAACTCACAATCAACAAGAACGCCAACCAGCCGAACAGATAAATACTGACCGCAGCAGCAGGTAGTAGCGCCAGCATAACGGTGAACATCATCATGCGAATCGAGTCGCCACCATGCGCGTGTGGGGAACTGAGCATAATCAGAGACATCAGTTTTTCTCCTCTGGTTTTACCTTGCTCTCTACGGCTTTATCTGTTGCTGCATCACCTTCAGCAGCTGGTTTGGGAGCGTGGGTTTTGCGTACGCGCGAACGGCGAGCGGCTTTTTCTGCCTGTTCCTGTTCGATGCGCGCATCGCGGTCTTCTGAACGCTGACGTGATGCTTTAGCAAACACCTGTTCACGACGGCCCAGAGCAATTTGCCCTTTGCCATAACGGAAGTAGTGCACCAACGGAATATTCGATGGGCAAACATAAGAGCATGAGCCGCATTCGATACAATCGAACAGCTGATACGCTTCAGCTTTTTCAAGCTGATCACTGCGACAAAAATCGGCCAATAGGTTTGGTACCAGTGAGGCCGGGCATGCTTCACTACAGTGGCCACAGCGAATACATGGATTTTCAACCGTATGGGCGACATTCATTGCGTCCTGACTTAAAGCCAAAATACCACTGGTTGATTTGACCACAGGAATATCCGGGTGACGCAGGCGTTCACCCATCATCGGGCCACCATGCACGATCTGGATGTTTGTGAACTCTTCCCGCCCCTGGCGCGCAAATAGCGAACGGATAGGGGTGCCTAGTCGAACCCGGAGATTGGCTGGTTGCGGTAGTGCATCACCACTAACGGTTACGATGCGCTCTGTTAGAGGCTGGCCCAGCATCACGGCATCACGCAGCGCTTTGCTAGTAGCGACGTTCTGGCATAATACACCAATATGCATGGGCAGTTTGCCGGCCGGTACTTCGCGTCCGGTTAACGAATAAATCAACTGTTTTTCACTGCCCTGTGGATAGCGGGTAGGCAATACCTCTACGCGTACATCATCCATGCCATCTTTCTTACGTAATGCTTTCTGCATCGCTTCAGCGGCATCGGCTTTGTTGTCTTCAATGGCAATAATGCCGGAGCTGGTGCCGACCATATGCATGATAATGGCCATGCCATCGAGAATCTCTGATGCTTGTTCCACCATCAGACGATGGTCGTTGGTCAGATAGGGTTCGCACTCGATGCCGTTAAGAATGACCGTTTGAATGGGGAAGCGTCTGTCTTGCACCAGTTTGATAAAGGTGGGGAACACAGCGCCGCCGAGGCCTGCCAGACCGCACATGCGAGCGCGCTCACGCAACAGGGTTGGATCAACATTGCGCCAGTCAGTAATCGCCTCAAGCGATTCATCAGCCTGGTCATCACCATCTGCTTCAATGAAAATGGACGGCATGCCCATACCGGATGGATGGGCGATGGCGTGCTCTTCAATTTTAACCACGCGTCCAGAGCTGGAGGCATGCACAGGGACAGACAGATAACCTTCTGATTTGGCGATTTTCTGGCCGCGTAGCACGCGATCTCCAACTTTCACCAGAGCAGAACAGGGTGAACCGATATGCTGTTTCATGGGCAGGATAAGCACAGGAGAGATGCCTGCACCTTCAATGGGATTCGCGGCGGACAATTTATGCATGTCCGGGTGAATACCCCCTGTAAAGCTGTGCGCCATTAATCCCATTTTCTGGGCTAGTGTTCTAAGCATGGCCGGCATGTTGTTCCCGCCTTTCGTGACCGAGTTGTGAACGTTTGGTGTCTGGCAACGGCCAGGCCCAATGCTCAATGAGCTCAGGTTTCACCAGCATATCGATGCAATCTACAGGACATGGTTCCACACAAAGTGTGCAGCCGGTACAGTGATCAGCGATAACGGTGTGATATTGTTTGGGGGCACCGATAATAGCATCAACAGGGCAAGCTTTGATGCATAGGGTGCAGCCGATGCATTCATCTTCACGCACAAATGCGAGCATGGGTGCACTGGCTTCTTCTTCCAGTTCTTTGGGCTCCACCCCCATCAGATCGGCAATCTGTAACATGGTGCGTTCACCACCCGGCACACAGTGGTTTACTTCGGCTTCGCCACCGGCCACAGCCGTTGCATAAGGTTTGCAACCCGGATATCCGCACTGGCCACACTGCGTTTGCGGCAGCAGCGCATCAATATTGTCGATCATCGGATCGCCTTCAATATGAAATATCTTTTGTGCAATAGCCAGCACAATGCCTGCACAGAGTGCAAAAGCGCCGAGGCTGGCCAGGGCTGAGAGGAGGCCGGTCATCGATTCTGTCATGTGCTGAACCTAAACTTTAACCAGGCCGGAGAAGCCCATGAATGCCAAACTCATCATACCTGCCGTAATCAGGGCTAATGGTGATCCTTTAAAGGCGACAGGAACCGGTGCGACATCAATACGTTCGCGAATACCGGCAAACAGAATCAGTACCAGTGCAAAGCCAATCGCAGCACCTGCGCCATAAAGAGCCGAGGTTAAAAAGGTCTGCTCCTGTTGTACATTGAGAATCGCCACGCCAAGCACGGCACAGTTGGTGGTGATCAGGGGCAGGAAAATACCCAGTGCCTGATAGAGAACCGGACTGGTTTTATGAATCATCATCTCAATCAACTGCACCAGCGATGCGATGATCAGAATAAAGAAAATGGTCTGCAGATAGAGTAAATCCAGTGGAATCAGCACATACTGCTGCACCAGCCACGACGCGGTGGAGGCCAGTGTCATCACAAACATGACCGCGAAGGACATGCCAATAGCGGTTTCCACTTTACTGGAAGTGCCCAAAAATGGGCAAATGCCGAGGAATTTGGTCAACACATAGTTGTTCACCAGTACCGCAGAAAGCAAAATTAGAGCGAATTCAGTCATGGCGCGGGAGTATAGGGTGCTCTCCTACCATCGTACACTGCTTAAAACCCACACTTTTTTATCTTACTCAAGCGTGGGGTTATTGCAACGCGACTTCAGTTGCTTGTTTACAACGGTAAACAGCGTTTATGGTAGGTGGTGCAGGGGTTCTGGTCATGGCATTTTACTGTAACCTCATAACCTATTGGCAAACCATACATGCCTGAAGTGTTGGTTGAGAAAATTAAACATGCATTTCCACAGGAATAAAGCTAGTTTTTTAGATTCGAATGTCAGAAATGATGCCAAGTGGAGTGGTTAAATGAATCAATTTGATGCGTTTAATGTTGCGTTTTTTGGGATAATTGTCACGCATCAAAATGGGACTATATTATTTGCAAATACAGCAGCCAATCAAATGTTAGGTTATTCTGAAAAAGAACTGCTAGGAGAAGCTGTTGAGGTTTTAATTCCAGCGG
>CAYZJL010000061.1:0-11168 GCA_964478615.1 uncultured Zetaproteobacteria bacterium | reverse complement strand
CACCCCACATAGAAACAAGCATCGGGCTGAAAAGGCTTAACTTAGTGCCATTCGGACTACGCCCTTTATATCATGACTTAAGCGATAATCAGTCTGGCTACGATCAAGGCTCTGAAATTGTTTTGCTGAACACTGAACTAAGATGGCAACGAAAATCCATTCACCTTCATCAACTGGATATTTTGAAAATGACTTCATTGCGACCAAGGAATTTATTTCTCAACCTATTATCGTGGCGTTTAGCAATGGGCTTATACCGCAGCTCATTCCATTCGGGGTACCGCCTGAATCCTCAAATTTCTGCAGCAGCAGGCTATTCATACCCAATACTGCAACACAACAGTACACTATCCATATTACCATCAGCCCGGCTCAATTTAACGCCCATTCACGGCTCACTTAATATCATACAACTGGGCGGTACATTGGAATATCTATCACAACAGCGATGGGGAACAACCCATCTTATGGGCAGCTATTATCACTCAATCAGCAGCCGCTTTAGCAGCTATAAAATTAAGCTCTCGCAAACATTCAGGGTAAACAAGGATCAAGATTTTCGGGTAGGTTTCGAGTGTAAAGAAAGGTGCAGAAAGAACGATATAAACTTCAACATAGGTTTTGCTACCTTTTTATAGACCCGTTAACATAAGATAACGCGGGGCAATATCTGCCCCACGCGCTCAAACTTATAAGTACGTATTAATGATATAGGTAGAAAATAGTGGCGCATTTCCAACTGTCGTCAAATGACTCTGCAAGTCAGCAACGATCTGCTCAGCATCGCCTCTATCAACATGGATTTGACTCAGCAAACCCTCTAGGTACTCACCTTTTTCATTCGCCAAATCAACAGACAGTTCTGAAAAGTTAGTCAACACATATCGCCGCAGCTTGTTTTCAACACCAAAACGCAATTTTTCTTTCTGGCTCAGCCCCTCCGCTTCCAAAGTAACCTGAATTGAATGCGGGTCATATTCATACAGCGCACCAGAAGCATAGTCTGTTGTGGTTCCAAATGTACCCCCAAACAAGATATTCCCTAACAACCACGAACTCATTTTTTTATTCACCGACATTTCAAGTGTCTTATATCCGGACTTTGAGAATTTCAATTGTCCATTTTCAGTCGGTTTATCAATGCTGATATTCAATGGTGTTGTACCGAGGTGTTTACCATTGAGATAAACATCTGCGCCAGAAGGAATCGAGTTAAAACTAACACTCTGCTTTTTTCCATCCATAATGGTAGCGCATCCGCTAATAACAACACTGGCCAACAACAATAAAACCAACTTCTTTAATGATTTATACACAGTTCTCCCTCACTTTATAATATAAATTAGTAGCATCTCCTACGTAAAGCAAAGGTAACACGCACCTATAATTCTGCAAGACACACTCTGCCACCAAGGCCCTGCTATTAATAAAACAGATTAGACTTCAATAACATTCATCCATTTGCCACCGTGCTTGATTTTCAAACGCTTTTTCACCGGTAAGCCCAAGGCTTTTTCACAATCCTGATCGGGCACCACGATAGCCATCTTCCAGGCTGGAAAATGTTGTTTATATTGTTTGCCAAGCTGACGGTATAGTGATGTTACATCGCCTTTTACCCGATCACCATAGGGTGGATTACATATAATCAGGCCTGGTTCTTCCACCCCTTCGGGCACGTTCAACTGACGCGCATCCAGCTGTGCAAACGCAATCTGTTCAAACACGCCGGCAAGCCTGGCATTTTCCCGCGCCTGATCCAGCAGCCCTGCAGCCAGATCAGATGCAAAAATGTGTGGTTTAACATCCGAATGCATGGATTCAGCCTTCTGCAGCGCCCGTTGCCAGCGTTTCTGTTTCAAGGATGGCCAGCGAACAAACGGAAAATCGTGTTTTAATCCAGGAGCCGCCTTGCCTGCGATCAGCGCTGCTTCAATCGCAAACGTACCTGAACCGCACATCGGCGCTAACAAGGGCTGATCAGGTGTCCACTGCATCCAGCGCAAGATTGCGGCAGCGATCGTTTCACGCACCGGAGCCAAACCCGAAAATTTGCGATAACCACGCCGATCCAGGCGTTCACCGGATGTATCTATACTTACCGTGCAAATATTATCGTCTATACGCAGCATCACTTGCTGTACGATCTCTCCAGATTCATTCATCTGCACATTTTCTGAAGCTGCAATGCCATCAACTACAGCCTGCTCGGCACGACCGGAATGCAGCAGCTTGGAGCGATGACAGCTGGCTTTGGCTTCAACACTGACACCCTCTGCAAGATAGTTCTGCCAGCCGATCTTCCTGACTTTATGATAGAGTTCCGGAAAGGTCAGCGCCTTGGAACTTGATAGTCGAACCAGGACACGCGTGATACAACGGCTGCGCAAATTAATACGAAACAGCCCATCCATGGTGGTTGTAAAGGCGACCCCACCATCCCCCATCTGCACATCGTGTGCAGCCAATTCATGCAATTCATCAGCAGCCAAACCTTCAAGACCCGGCACTACTACAGCGTAACAATTCAAATTTCCCATTTGCGAAGACTACACTCTCTACCGTTAGCTTTGCCACTGGCAGCAGCTTTTGCTAGATTCACCCCTTCTTAATCAGGATAATACAACCCTCTCTTAAGAATTAGAGAACGAAGGAATTGCATCCATGTCATTTGAACTTCAATCTATGATGATTTCAGGAAAAGAAGTACTACCATTGATAGAAGGTGGTAAAGGCGTTGCCGTATCCACCGGAGAAAGCTCAGGAGCATGGGCTGCTGCTGGCGGCATCGGCACATTCTCTGCCGTGAACGCCGACAGAATCGATGAGAATGGTGAAATCATCCGCACCACCTATAAAGGCCGCAGCCGTAAAGAGCGCTTTGAAGAGTTAGTTGAACAAGGTATTCAAGGCGGCATCAAACAGGCCCGGATTGCCCATGAAGTATCTGGCGGAGAAGGCCGCTTGCATATGAATGTATTGTGGGAGATGGGCGGCGCTGAACGCGTGCTCGAAGGTGTCATGCAAGGTGCCAAGGGCATGATCCACGGCATCACTTGTGGTGCAGGCATGCCATTTAAACTGGCCGCTCTGGCAGCCAAACACCATGTCCACTACTACCCCATCATCTCCTCAGGGCGTGCTTTCAGGGCACTCTGGTTGCGCTCTTATCGCAAGATGCCAGATCTACTTGGTGGTGTTGTTTATGAAGATCCATGGTTGGCTGGTGGCCATAATGGCCTCTCCAACTCAGAAAGCCCTAATGCACCGGAAGACCCTTACCCCCGTGTCGCGGCACTGCGTGCAACCATGAACGGCTTTGGTTTGCAGGATGTACCGATCATCATGGCTGGCGGTGTATGGTTTTTACGTGAATGGTCAAACTGGCTGAATAATCCGGAAATTGGTCCGATCACATTCCAGTTTGGAACCCGCCCACTCATCACCCAGGAAAGTCCGATCTCTGATCTGTGGAGGAAACGTCTGATGGGCCTGAAAAAGGGTGACATCAGTCTGAATCGCTTTTCACCAACCGGCTTCTATTCATCGGCAGTACACACACCGTTCCTGCAAGAGCTGTATGACCGTTCAGACCGTGAACTGGCCTTTGTCGATCACCCTGCCGATGATCATACCGAAGCCTTCGCTTTTGGCGTACGCAATAAGGAAGTTTACCTGACCAAACATGGCCTCAAACAAGCGCAAGAGTATCATGCAGCTGGATGTACCAAAGCATTGCAGACACCTGATTCCACACTGGTATTTGTATCCCCCGATAAAGCCGCAGAAATCCGTCAGGATCAGCTCGATTGCATGGGTTGTCTCTCTATGTGTAAATTCAGTAACTGGGCAGCCAATGAGCTTGGCACAACGGGCCGCAAAGCCGACCCGCGCAGTTTCTGTATCCAGAAAACACTGCAGAATATTGCGCACGGTGATGACCCTGACAACAACCTGATGTTTGCCGGTCATGCCGCTTATCGTTTTGCTGATGATCCGTTTTATGCCAATGGATTTATCCCTACAACCAAGCAGCTGATTGAGCGTATCTGCACCGGCGACTGATTACAGCAACAGCTAAAAACACATTCACCGCAGAGGGCGCAGAGTTACGCAGAGGAATCAGTACAATGATCAGAAAAACATAGCGCAACCGGAGAGTAGGATATGAGGGTTGCATCTGTTTTTGTCTTTACTTTGCGTAACTCTGCGCCCTGAAGGTGAATTGCGTAGCAAGAGAGGCTCCCCTGGGGGACTGCGGTAAAAAATGCTGAATAATGATAGTAAATCACAGGATATTTTAATGCGATTGCCCTGCTACCACCCTTCATCTTCATATAGCTCTTCAGGTTCAGAGCGTTTAAAGGCACTGTTTACCACCTCATCCACCTCCTGGCTTACATACGCTTCACCCGGCAAGATATGAATACAGCGCACCGCGCTACCATCAGCTAATGTTTGCTGGCCCAAGTCCTTTTGTTTAAAACCATGCCCTAGAGATAACATCGTGCCATATTGCGCTGTTACATGTTGCCCATCGCCCACGCCAGCCAGTTGCAACGCCTGTAGCACAGGTGCACCAACAATCGTAAACTCTTTTCTTCGACCCACTCCCAGATGACCGACTATCACTTCGCCAATAGCCAAGCCAACCGTAAACAGCATTTTGTTTGCTTCAGAAGCTTGCCTGTTAAATCGTTCGTTAGCTTCCATCAGAGCAAGAGCTGCCTTAGCGGCTTGATTCTCATGTGATTTCAGATCAAACGGATGATTAAACACAGCAATCAGACGGTCACCGACAAGCTGGTCTACGTGGCCGCCAAAGCCCTGCACAACCTGGTGAAACAGAGAGAACACGCGATTCAAATCAGCCATAACCTGTTGATGATCCGATTGTTTCATATAACGCTCGAAATTGCGCATCTCGACCGCCAAAACAGTAACTTCACGCTCAGCATGCATATCGTTGCGAGTATTCCGATCATACTCATCAGCGACCAGACTCGGACGCTGATATCGGCCATAGAGATCAAACACTTTCTCTCGCTGCTCCAGTTTGGAGACCATTTTATTAAACTGATGAAACGATTTACCAAATTCATTGGCAGAGTGGATTGGGATCTGTACAGAAAAATCACCACTACCCACCCGTTTGGATGCCATCGCCAACAATCGCAATTGATTGACCATACGCCCACTTAGAGCGTACACCAGCAATGATGCTAACAATGCAATGATGGCTGCGGTGATGGTTAAATCCAGTTTGATCTGCAGGTCATTTTTCTGCCATGACTTGCCCGGAAAATAGACTGCAATAGTACCCAGCTGGGTAGCATTATATTTCACCCCTATGGCATACCATTTATCCAACCCCTGCACGTGCATCGCCTGAGCAGACAATTTGGACAGAGCCTCCACCGCATCAGGAACCACACCTTCGCCAAATTTCTCTGTTTCACCATTAGCCCAGCGTAGAAAGATTGACGTTCCCGCAGCATGTTGCATAAACATCTTAATCAAACTATCCACTTCAGGATTTGAAACAGCCACCATCGGCATCTTCAATTCATCGGATAGAAGTGAAATTAATAACCTGGCCTGTTGGTCTTCACTCTCATGCCATGCGTTCTTTTCAATATGTGCAATGCTGGCCATCATCACCACTGCGACTATGGCAACCAAAAAAATCGTCAGCAAACTCCAAAGCATACGCAGTGACATACAAATCCCTCTCTTTTCAATAAGGCTATCAAGTTGATGTCAGCAATTTGTCTGCCAACCCAAGCCTCGCACTCCTTCTCACACGTCACATAAAAACAGCTGACAATATTGGCCGCAAAATTGCTAATTATACGTATCGACACCGTATTGCATCGCGTATCGATAAAATTATGACGCATGCTCAGGAGACCAGGATGGATCTATCTACTATTGCAGGCATTATGGCCGGGTTGGGGCTGATCGTTGTATCGATCTTTCTTTCCGCCGTTGAGCCCGGGGTATATATCAATCTGCCGGGCCTGTTGATTGTTATCGGTGGTACCATCGCAGCCACACTGGTGAGTTTTCCGACCGCTGAATTAGCGAAAGTATGGCGCGTCCTTGGATATGTGTTTCGCAACAATCAATACTCCATTCAGGATGATATTTCCGAAATAGCCCATGCAGCCCGTCTACGCCGCCATGGTGATCTGGCTCGCATTGAAGATCAGCTTGAACGCATTGCCAATCCATTTCTAAAAACCTCTATTCAGTTGGTCATTGATAACACACCTGCCGATGAAATCGTCAATATTTTACAATGGCGCATCAAACGGCTGCGTGAACAGGAGCGCGCTGAAGCACATGTCTTTCACACCATGAGTGTCTATGCACCAGCGTTTGGCATGTTCGGCACCCTGGTGGGCATGGTCAATATGCTCTACGGCATGGGTGGCCCTGATCTTCTCAATGTAGGACATAATATGGCTGTAGCACTGATGACTACGCTATATGGCTTAGTCCTTGCAAATCTTATTTTCAAACCGATTGCCATTAAAATAGAACGCCGCACTGAAAAACGCGCCATGATCATGCGCATGATTGTTGAAGGCACCATTCTGTTGGCTGGCAATCGCAGCCCTGTATTCATTCGTGAAACGCTTAAATCATTTTCCGCTCAGCACGATGATGAACTGCGTGGTGAAAGCAATTCCTTCACAGATGAACTTCGATCCCCAGAAAAGAAAAGCAGCAAAAAGCAACGCAATCTGGATGAAGACTTCTAATGCATGCAAGCAGCAACAGCTCCGGCTCTACCCCCAACAAGAGCAGTATGGAGAGCATTCGCAGCCACATTCTGGCTGATCCTGACAGTGACATGTATGCGGAAGATCACAGTTCACTATCCGTCACTCAGGATGGCTGGATGGTGGCCTATCTCGATCTCATGACCCTGTTACTGGCACTGTTTATTATCATGGGTGCAATCAGTCACTCCAAAGCCGGTGTGAAAATGCAGGCTCCCTCATCACCACAAAAAACAGCCACGGAAGGCGCCCCTGTTTCAGACAATGCTACCGTACAGCGTCAGGGTCAGAAAAAAGGCATGGAAGACAATGTACAACGTATCTTAGGCAGTAATTCGCTCGGTGGAGTTATGGACTATAAACTCTCCCCTGGTCAGGTACGTTTGCAAATGCATGCCAATATGCTGTTTCATGCAGCCGGTACCGAGTTAAATGAAAAGTCCCGCCTGATGCTGAAGAATATTGCCAAGGTATTGGGCAATTATCGCGGTAAAATTGAAGTGGCAGGGCACAGCGATGATATCCCGTTAACAAAGGGACGTTTCAGATCCAACTGGGAACTCTCCAGTGCCCGTGCTGCAACCGTTGTGGAAGCACTGATCAATCTCGGTGTTGCCCAAAACAGACTGCATGCAACAGGTTTCGCCGATACTATGCCATTGGCATCCAATGCAACGGCCGCAGGCCGCGCTAAAAACCGCAGGGTAGAATTTATTATTGAAATGGGGCCAGAGTTTATCTACGAACGTTAAAGGTGGCTGAGGTTTATGGGTGATTAGGAACTTATATCTTCACATAACTGACGCATTTTCTTTAACGATCGTGCTTCCAGCTGTCGAACCCGCTCGATCGAAATACCGTACTGCTCAGCCAGCTCTTTTAATGTTGCAGGCGGCTCGATCAAATGTCGCTGTCGAATAATATAACGATCCCGATCTGATAACAGAGACATCGCCTGCTTCAATTGGTTACGGGTAAAATCACCCCAGTCCTTTTCAACCAATAGTTGTTCGGGAGTATCAGCCGGAGATGGCAACTCCAGAACAGCTCCACCCTCATCACCACTACCGGCATCAATCGAAAAATCACGTTGTAGAAAAGAGGAAGCAATAGCCTGATACGATTTCCCTGTCGTCCCGTGTAGCTCAGCAACCTCTTCCAGGTCTCTGCCTTCAAGTGCGGCAATGGCGTATTCAGCTTTCTGTAGACCAGCAAAAATACGCCGTTGCAGCTTATTTGTGCCCATTTTAACGATGCTCCAGGAGCGCAAAATAAAATCATGAATGGAGGCACGTATCCAGTATGATGCGAAGGTTTTGAGTCTAAAGCCGCGTTCAGGGTCAAAACGTTTCACAGCATGCATTAAGCCAAGCGTGCCCTCCTGAATCAAGTCTTCTTCAGGCAGTCCGAAATGGCGATATTCACGCACGATTGCCGCCACACTGTGCAGGTTGGCATTGATCAACGCCTGTACCGAAGCCAGATCATGATCACGATGCCATTTGCGTGCCAGTTCCTCTTCTGTCTGCCTGTCCAGTTTGGGAATCCTACGCAGTTCCTGATAAAACATATCAAGACTGGTCAGCGACTTTAGCGCTTTGGTTTTAGCCAATGACATTCTCCCTGCATACAGCGATATAACAGATCAACGTACTGCTAATGGCAATATAACTTCAGCCCGCAGCCCACTGGGTGATGCATTCGCGTAATCAGAACGATTAGAGAGCTTTAGCTCTCCACTGTTTTTTTCTGCCAACTCTTTTACAATAGCCAGACCCAGACCATGCCCGCCATGCTTGCGGGTTCTGGCTTTATCCACCCTGTAAAAGCGTTCGGTTACTCTGGATATCTCTTGTTCAGGAATGCCTTCGCCCTGATCTTCAATAACAATAGAACAGCGTGAACCCATCACCATAAGTGTCAACTGCACCTTGCTATACGTCGGTGAATAATTCAACGCATTGGAGAGCAGGTTGGTAACAATCCTCTCCAGCTCATCATCAGCAATCGCCAGTGTCGTATCGTTTGATCCATAATCACACAGCAGTTCAATATGCTTTTCCACACACACTGACCTCAACATCTTACAAACACGATCAAGCACAGCGCTAGTGAAGCATGCCGCATGCTCGTTGCGCGCTGAAAACTCGATCTGATCCAGGGTTAACAACTCATCCAGCAGGTGATTCACATGCTTGGCTTCATCGGCAATCACATGTACCGCTTCAATTCTAAACTCGGCATCTTCACCGAAGCTCTCCAGACTACGGGCATAACCCAACAACGATGTGAGTGGTGTTTTCAGATCATGCATCAAATTGGATAGAAATGTGCTACGCTGCCGTTCCAATCGACGCTGCTCACTCACATCCACACACATCAGCAACATATGTCCGGCATTCAACACAGCGATTCTGGGAGCCAGCGTTACATCCGAAAGCGTTATATCAGGCAAGCAGGTATGTTCAGGAAGAAGTTGCAACGCTTTCTTAAACAGATCATGCCAGTCCGTATCGCGATGCAGCTGCCTTAAGGATATCGGGTAATCCATCCCCTGCATCGAAAACTGTGCTTTTGCACGCGCATTTGCAGCAACCACCATCCCTGATCCGTTCAATCGAAACACAACTTCATTCATCGAGACAAGCAGTGCATCAAGTCGTTCACCATCCGCCAAATCAGACTCCAGCACGTGCTGTCGCTCTTTTAACCGGCGTATTGTATCTCGATAGTGGCATAATTGCTGGCGCATCCGAAACGCATAAACTACTGCACCCACACCAACCACAAGGCCAATCCATGCGATAGCTACCACTGCATTCTCACGCTTTTTGTTGCACTCACACTATCTCAATCCTTCGGCATCACAAAGCGATAACCCATGCCACGAACGGTCTCTATACATTTTTTTCGATCCAGTATTTTCATGGCCTTACGCAAACGTTTCACCGTCACATCTACCGTACGCTCCTCCACAAACACGGCATGGCCCCATACATGATCCAGCAGATAATCACGGCTTCTTGTTTTGCCCGGCCTGTCCATCAACAGTTTCAACAGTTTATATTCCATCGGACGCAACTCAACGCGTGTATTTCCCTCAAACACCACAGGCACATCAGAATCAAGTTTAATGCATGCGCTATCCACGCGCCCTGTCTCAACAACCCTGCTACGGCGCAACAATGCCTTGGTACGCGCCACCAACTCATCGGGTTCAAACGGTTTAGGTAGATAGTCATCAGCCCCGTCATTCAAGCCCTGCACGCGCTCTGATGCCATGCCCAATGCTGTCACCATCAACACCGGCATATTGGCTTTCGTTGACGAACCTTTGATCCATCGCAAAATTTTCATGCCATTGGCTCCTGGCAACATGCGATCGAGCACCACCAAACGCCACTCACCATCACGCAATGCTGCAAGCGCCATGTCACCATTAGCACATATATGTACCGAATATCCAGCCGCCTGCAAGTGCAGCGACATTAACCGCGCAATGGGCGCTTCATCTTCCACAATCAGAATATCTGCGCTGGTAGTACCTGTCTGTTGATTCATAAGCTCGCGATACTGAAAGCTTCCTCCGTTCACCTCAAGCATCAACAATGCCGCCCGGTGACAGCATGACGCATGGCCGCATATTCATTTTCCATATTTAATGACATCTGCGACAAGACCCGAAACATCGAACGCAACAATAAATTCCCCAGCGCCGCATCCTCCACGGTAATCAGGTTAAAATAGCCCCTGCTCATACACAGCAACACCAAGTCTGTTTCTGATCGCACCGTTGCGGAATGCAAGCGAGCTTTATCCAGAAACGAAAACAAGCCGAAAACATCCCCCCGAGCCAGGTGCCCATACACGCCACAGGAAGGGCTCGATACTTCAGCCCGCCCACTCACGACCAGTCGCATCACCTGATCGGAAACGCTCCCTGCTTCATAAATGCTCTCACCGGCGCCATATCGCACCACATCAAAGCAGTGAAACAACTGCATGCATTCATCGGCCTGCATCTGCTCACAAACAGGCAGCTCACAAAACTGATGAAACAAGGGGCTGGTCATTTGCGTCGCGGCATAAGCATCAGCCAACTCCACCTGAGTGCTATAATCTATATACATACTACTACCCCTTTATCACTGGTTCACACTTACTCAGCAAAACTCAGCCTCTCGAAAACAGAGGAAAAAGAACTTCACGCTCTGAAACAGATCAATGATGGCATACTTATATGTCACGCATGTGACAAACTGACACACTTTGTTTGATTCCATAGTTATATAGATGCTAAATCACTACCATGCCCCCAATTTGAAAAACAAATAACATCCAGGAGACCCAATTGAATACAACCATCAAATCTATTGCTGC
>CAYZJL010000060.1:0-11216 GCA_964478615.1 uncultured Zetaproteobacteria bacterium | reverse complement strand
TAACCATGTGCGACGAATTTCATAGGTCGCAACCATCTTTTCCAATTCATCGGTTGGCCCGTTGAGTGCTGCCAGGGCAGCTTTTTGGGCAATGGAGTTAGGGTTGGATGTGCTCTGCCCCTGGATCTTGGTCATCGCTTTGATGATTGAGTTAGGCCCGGCACAAAAACCGATGCGCCAGCCAGTCATGCAGTAGGCCTTGGATACGCCACTGAGTGTGATGGTCTGATCTTTCAGATCAGGGTTTACCTGGGCAAAAGTGGCAAACTCTTTTCCATCAAAGAGAATTTTTTCATACATATCATCGGTTGCAACGATCAATTCAGGATGTTTGCGTACAACATCACCAATCGCTTTCAGCTCTTCAGCGCTGTAGGCCATGCCGGTTGGGTTAGATGGAGAGTTGAGGAACAGGATTTTGCAACGATGACATAATACTTCATCCAGCTGTGCCGCAGTAATTTTAAAGCCGGCGGCAGCTGTGGTTGTCACAATGACAGGTGTGCCTTCAGCTAACTTCACCATATCCGGATATGATACCCAGTAAGGGGCAGGAATAATTGCACGCTCACCCGGATTCATGACAGCCATCAGCAGGTTATAAATACACTGCTTGCCGCCAGAGGAGACAAGGATATCGTCAACGGAGTATTCAAGGTTATTATCACGTTTGAACTTCTCTACGACTGCCTGGCGCAGTTCAGGGATGCCTGCAACTGCCGTGTAGCGGGTGAAACCCGTGTTGATAGCTTCAATGCCTGCTTCTCGTGCTGCTTGCGGTGTTTCAAAATCGGGCTCTCCGACGGAGAGTGAAATCACACTTTTTCCTGCAGCGCGCATTTCTGCTGCTTTGGCAGTGATGGCCAGCGTGGCCGATGGTTTAATTTGTTGGACGCGAATAGATAGTCTTTTCATGACTTAATCCTGCCATCGCGAGAAAAATGCTCAAGTGGAATGTGAAATCGACTGACAGTGGCTATCTGTTTTTCGGGTTTGAGCTATTTTTGTGTCCAGTTGATTTGTGGAAGCTGGCTATCGATTAGCCAGCTGTTTTGATCGGTTTTGTTTTGCATGGTACCACTCAAATCCAAGTCAGAACTAATGTTAGCTTTGCCTCGAAACAGTTGTTCATGGCGTAGCAGGGAAATACCGGAAATATCCGTCCTGTTTTCAAACATGCGAAAGCGGAACTCCAGTTTTTTAAACGCATAAGGGTGTAATAGGGGCGCGACTTTCAATCCCAATTGAACAGGCAGTGATTCTGCTTCTTTGTACTGTTCCCAGTTACCACTGTAGATCAAGATATCACCATTGCTGCGGCGCCATGTGTTTTGCCAGTTGCTGTCTGGAAGTATGGCTGTAATGCGGCCATTCAAGATAATATTGGCGTGTAGTGATCCACTTATATCCGCGTGCATCCAGTCACCTAAGCCCTGGATTTGTTTGAGTTGGACTTTCTTGGCGCGTAAATCGCCCTGAATATTTAAACCATCAGGAGCAGGTGAGAGTATGAGTTTTTTACTTGAGAGCAGACCATCAGCAAACGTGCTCTGTAACTGATTTAGTGTCAAAGTAGCTTGAGACAGGCTGTAGCTACTGCGCAGGTCGTACCAGTGGTTATCTAACAGTGTGAATTCAGCCTGTTTTATATCTCCCTGTAGAGAAATCTGTTGCATATAGGGAGATAGGGTAGGAAGCGTGCTCCAGTCCAGTGTGCTGCGGATAACATCAATATCGCCACGTTGTTTGGCAATGTTATAGCTGCCTTTTAAGGCTGCTTTTCCATAGATGCCATCAATAAGTATTTGCTTAGAGCTGAATGTGCCTCTGTTGATGCGTAGATCGCCATTGGCATGCCAGGCCTCTGTACCGATGTTTTGCAGATGCCAGTTGCCACGCATGTGTGTAGTCCAGTGCTGTTGTGCTTTCCAACGGCTAGTCCAGCTCCCTTCAAGGTTGCCGCGAATGCCTGTAAACATCTCTGGAATGGCGATGGATTGCTTGTTAAGCGAATCAAAATCCAACTTAAGCTTTTCAATAGTCAGCGTATGATGCTCTTTTTTTTGTAACCAGCGTAATGTCGTAATGTTGGATGCATCAAGTTGGCAATCACTCATGTTGACTGCATAGGGGCTGTTGTCAGATAATTTGATGTCGAGCTGACATCGTGCCACGACATTTGCTGCTTTGTTTGCCCATGCTGTATAGTTGATATGTGTCGGGGTCGCATCGATATTCAGTTCCAGTATTTTGTTTGTTGCATGTTGGTGAAGATGTACGGAGCCTTGAATGCTGCCGCTGGCCTGCAACTCGGGTCTCAGGCCCAATGACGATAGCAGTAAATTGGTTAGAGGTTGCCACAGCGCGCTATCACTATCGTGGGTTTCGATCTCCAGGTTTTTATCACCATTGGCTTGCTGATTGCTTAACAGATTGATCACGCCAACCACGTTTGGCGAGGAGATACGTGCCTTTGCATTCCAGCTATTTGTGCTGCCGGATAGCTCATTCACATCCAAAAGTAAGTTCGGCAGGGCGATAGCTTGATCACCATGCTGAAAGTTGGCTTTTTTGAGCTTCAGAGCGGCTTGCCCCTGCCACGTCTCCTCATCCCACTGTAGCGATGCCTTCAACTGGGTTGTGCCTGATATGTTACGGTGAAAGGTGACTCCTGTGGGGATAAAGTGATGCCAACGGCTGAGTTCAATGTTTTTTGCATCCAGCGTCGTGCTACAGCTATTGTGCTCACATGAACCCGCAATGGCGATCACCGCTTCTTCATCCAGATGAATAAAGCTATCTTTCCATTCCAGCTTACCATCACTCAGGTGGCTAAGTTTTCCACGTAACTTTACAGCTAACTTGTTCGGCGCATTTTCGAGCATCATTTCACCAAACAGTGCCCATTTCTGATATTTACTGATATCCATAGTGATGGAACCGGAAAGATTATTTCCTTCGCCTTCAATCCAGTGCATCAGCACGGCTGGTGCAAGCGCATGCAGTTTATTCACCGGCATATTAGCCAGTTTTATTTTGCCAAAGCCGTTCTCAATCTTGCCCTGATGAAATAATAACCGACCATGTCCGCTGACAGCCTGCTTTTCGTGCTGGGCATTGAATTCCCACAGTGTTTCATGCTCAGTACCAATGCCCCTGAGTTCCAGTTGCAGATTGTTGAGCACAGGTGTGCCATCGGCGGCCTCAACAGTGCTGCGAATGAGATGAATGCGATCAACCGGCAGTCTTGCAATGGATGCCGCACTCATTACCAGTGAGGCGGATGTAAGCTTGAAAGCGGCATCATGCATGTCGACTGTTTCGACCTCGATTTTTCCCAGTAGCAGGGGCAATAGTCGAATATTAATATTGATGTGTTTGGCTTGAAGCTGAAAGTCCGGATGATCAAGCTTTACCTGGTCCAGACGTAAACCTATGCCATGCATGAATGTTAAGGAGGTTTTCTCGGCCTGCATACGTGAATCGGTGTAATGGCCCATCTGCTCGCTTAAGCGGGCATTGAGTGCGTCTGCATCCAGACGCACCCACAACAGAACAAACAGGCTCAACAGAACTGCGCTGACTCCGATAGCCGTGCGCAGTTTAGCTGTCATGAAAAGCTACTGGCTGTTGAATTGTCAACCTTTGAGCAGTGCTGACAGGCGCTGATTGACCATCGCAGGATTAGCCTTGCCGCGCGATGCTTTCATCACTTGGCCGACAAAGAAGCCCATCAGTTTATCTTTACCGCCACGGTAGCCTTCTACCTGAGCCGGGTTGGCTGCCATCACTTCAAGGATGATTGCATCAATAGCACCTGTATCGCTAACCTGTTTTAGCCCCTTGGCTTCAATAATAGTGTCGGCGCTATCATCTGATATCATCATATCATCAAGGATATCTTTGGCGCTTTTGCCGTTAATCGTGTTGTCACCAACACGATCCAACAGGCCAGCCAAACGTTTGGCTGAAACGGGTGAATCGGCCAGGTTTTTATCGGCCTCTTTAAGGCGACCAAGCAGTTCGTTGGCCAACCAGTTAGCACAACGTTTCGGATCTGCCGGATGTGCCGCTACCAGAGATTCATACCAGGTGGATGTTTCGCGTGTATGGCTCAGTACATCGGCATCATAAGAAGAGAGACCGTATTCGGTTTCAAAACGTTTACGCAGCTCTCCTGGCAACTCAGGCATGCCGGCTTTAATAGCATCAACTTCCTGCTGTGAAACACGCAGTGGTGGCAGATCTGGTTCCGGGAAGTAGCGGTAATCATGCGCCTCTTCTTTGCTGCGCATGGAGCGCGATTCAGATTTTACAGAGTCCCATAAACGAGATTCCTGAACCACTTTGCCACCATCTTCGATGATTTCGATCTGACGAACGACTTCGAACTCAATGGCCTGCTTGATGAAGCGGAAGGAGTTCATGTTTTTCATCTCGGTACGGGTGCCAAACGGTTCTCCAGGGCGACGAACCGATACATTGGCATCACAGCGGAACTGTCCCTTCTCCATGTCAGCACCAGATACACCGAGGAAACGAATCAACTGGTGCAGCTGTTTCAGATAGGCGATGGCTTCATCGGCAGAACGCATGTCGGGCTCGGAGACGATCTCCATCAACGGTACACCAGAGCGATTCAGATCGATGTGTGAAACTGCATCGAGTCCTTCATGCATCGACTTTCCGGCATCTTCTTCCATGTGAATACGTGTTACACCCAAGCGTTTTTCGCCGCCATCTTTGGTCGGGATATCAATATAACCGCCTTCAACAATAGGTACAGCAAACTGTGAAATCTGATAGCCTTTGGGTAGATCGGGATAGAAATAGTTCTTGCGATCAAACTTGGATTCCAGATTAATATGGGCGTTGATAGCTAAACCAGTCAGAATAGTTTTATCAACCGCAAGACTGTTAAGTACAGGTAGTTGGCCGGGCATGCCGAGGCAAACAGGGCAGGTTTGGGTATTGGGCTCAGCGCCAAATTTGGTTGAACAGCCGCAGAATGCTTTTGTGGCAGTGTTGAGCTGGCAATGAACTTCGAGTCCGATAACGGTTTCCCAACTCATGATTCACCTCCGGCGTTGTTGAATTCAGTAGGATGCTGATTGCTCCAGTCGGTAGCACCTTCATAAGCAGCGGCAGCAGAGATCACCGTGTCTTCACGCCATGCAGGGCCTATCCATTGCAGGCCAACAGGTAAGTTTTGAGCAAAACCACAAGGCTGAGACAGGCCGGGCAGGCCAGCCAGATTGACTGCAATGGTGAAAATGTCAGACAGGTACATGGTTAGTGGGTCATCGGTTTTTTCACCCAGTTTAAAGGCAGGTATTGGGGATGTCGGGGTGGCAATGACATCCACCTGTTCAAAGGCTTGCATGAAATCCTTTTGAATGAGGGTACGTACCTTCTGGGCTTTGAGGTAATAGGCGTCGTAATAACCGGATGAAAGTGTGAATGCACCGGTCAGGATACGACGTTTTACTTCTGAACCAAAGCCTTCATCACGGGAGCGGGTATACATGTCGAGCAGATCTTCGGGGTTGTCGCAGCGATGACCGAAACGTACACTGTCGTAGCGCGACAGGTTGGCTGAAGCTTCAGATGGTGCGATGACATAATATGCCGCCACAGCATGTTCAGTATTGGGTAGGCTGATATCGATGATTTCAGCGCCGAGTTCTTGGCACTTTTTCAGAGCGCCTTCAACAGCCTGGCGTACTTCTGCATCCATGCCGTCAACAAAATACTCTTTCGGTTTACCTATTTTCAGACCTTTCATATCCTGAGCTTCACATGCTGCAAGCCAGTCGATTGTTGGTGCATCGGAGACAGAGGTAGCGTCGCCGGAGTCATGACCGGAAATAGCCGCAGTGATCATGGCGCTATCTTTAACCGTGCGTGTCATGGGGCCTGCCTGATCAAGTGAAGAAGCAAACGCGATAATGCCACGGCGTGATACACGACCATAAGTCGGTTTCAGACCGGTAATGCCGGTGAGTGCTGCAGGTTGGCGAATAGAGCCGCCAGTATCGGTGCCAAGGGCTGCAGGCGTGAGAGCTGCTGCTACGGCAGTTGCAGAGCCACCGGATGAACCACCGGGAATACGGTCTCTGTCCCAAGGATTACGGCATGGGCCAAAAGCAGATGTTTCGGTAGATGAGCCCATGGCAAATTCATCCATATTGGTTTTACCGACCAGCACAGCGCCGGCTTCTTTCAGCTTGGTGATGACATGGGCGTCATAAGGAGCTTCAAAGCCTTCAAGTATATTTGAGCAGCAGCGCGTAGGGCCATCTTGCGTGCAAAAAATATCTTTGACTGCGATCGGCAAGCCTTCCAGTGCGCGTGCACCATGTTCTTTGCGATGGGTATCGGATGCAGCTGCCTGAGCCAGTACGTGATCCGCATCAAGATGTACAAATGCATTGAGTTTACTGTCGAACGCCGCGATGCGATCAAGATAGAGCTGGGCAACGTCAACAGCTGTGGTTTCGCCGCTGTTTAAGCGGTTTTGAATGTCAGATAATGAACTAAACGGCATGGTTGCAGGCTCCGGTAAAGCGAGTGTTTTCGTTCAAGGCAAGGCGGGATGCTTGCGAGAAGCGGAACGTATCTTGTGATATGTGAGCATTGCAGCAAGTAGTGCAACGCAGCATGGGACGAAAAAACGACGTTTTAGGCATCATTATTCGATCACCTTCGGCACAACGTAGAGGCCTGATTCAATTTTAGGGGATACAGCTTGTAGCTCATCACGACGATTGCCGTTGGTTACGATGTTGGCACGCAGCGGCATGGCAGCATCATGCGGGTGAGCAGTCGGTTCAATGCCATCGGTATCCACGGCACTTAATTGCTCAACATAACCAATAATATTGGCCAGTTGGGGGCCGAGTTCTGCGGCCTCATCATCAGTCAGACGAATGCGGGATAACATCGCCACTTTTTTTACATCAATATCCATAGGGTTGCCTCATCATAAAATCGGAGCGAAGCATAGCCAGAAAAGGGCAGCGACTCCACCCATATAGCGCGTTTCTTTTTTAAGTGATGTTAGAAAACGATGAACGTTTTTTGTGAAAACATTGAATATATGAAAAAATGTCATATAATGTATGAGTATTACTGGTGTGAGCAGCATCTTTCTATGTGAGGGGAAGGGGATATGAGTCTAATCAAAGTAATAAAATGTCTGGCATTATTTGTGTCGGCAATATCATTATTATCGATGCAGGTGGCGGCAGCTCCCGTGTTTGTCGAGACGCAGTATGGAGCAGGAACGACCCCTTATTCAGTCTCCAGTGCAGATTTCAATGGTGATACATTTCTTGATTTGGCTGTGGCGAATGTTAATTCTAATGATGTCAGTGTTCTTATAGGAAATGGTGCTGGCGGCTTTGCAGTAGCAGTGAACTATGCAGCAGGCATAGGCCCGACGTCAGTTACGAGTGCAGATTTCAATGGTGATGGCAACCTAGACATGGCGGTAGTCAACCAGGTATCTAACAATGTTAGCGTTCTTTTAGGGGTTGGAGATGGAACATTTAATGCTGTAGTGAACTATGCTGCAGGCACTTCGCCTGCTTCAGTCACGAGTGCAGATTTTAATGGTGATACATTTCTTGATTTGGCTGTGGCAAATGCTAATTCTAATAATATCAGTGTTCTATTAGGTGTTGGAAATGGCACATTTACTTTGCCTGCAGTGAACTACGCAGCAGGCACATTCCCGACATCAGTTACGAGTGCAGATTTTAATGGTGATACATTTCTTGATTTGGCTGTGGCGAATGTTAATTCTAATGATGTCAGTGTTCTTATAGGAAATGGTGCTGGCGGCTTTGCAGTAGCAGTGAACTATGCAGCAGGCATAGGCCCGACGTCAGTTACGAGTGCAGATTTCAATGGTGATGGCAACCTAGACATGGCGGTAGTCAACCAGGTATCTAACAATGTTAGCGTTCTTTTAGGGGTTGGAGATGGAACATTTAATGCTGTAGTGAACTATGCTGCAGGTACTTCGCCTGCTTCAGTCACGAGTGCAGATTTTGATGGTGATACATTTTTTGATTTGGCTGTGGCGAATAGAGGTTCTGATAATGTCAGTCTTCTATTAGGAGATGGCGCAGGTGGCTTTGCAGTAGCTGTGAATTACCCGGCAGGCACAGCCCCTTATTCGGTCATCAGCGCTGATTTTAATGGTGATACTCTCCCCGACATGACTGTGGCGAATTCTGCTTCTAACAATGTAAGTGTGTTGTTACATCAGGATACAACTGCGCCCACAGGAACTATCATAGTTGATGCAGGCAATGTTGCCACCAATGTAATGTCAGTAAATTTAACACTGACTTGCAGTGATAATGTGGGCTGTGTCCAGATGCAGTTCTCCAATGATAATATTGCCTGGGGAGCATTGGAGGTGAATGGGGGCAGTAAAGCTTGGACACTCAGAGCCGGAGGGGACGGTATCCGTACTGTATATGTCCGCTTTAAGGATGCGGCAGGCAATCTGTCCACCATCGTGAATGATGTAATTACACTGGATACATTTGCCCCTGCAGCCGCATTGATTACGGCACCAGCCAACAACACACTCTCCAACGTCACGGCCCGGCCAGTGATTTCAGGCACGGCAGAAGCGGGTGCCAGTGTGGCAGTAAAAGATGGTGCCGCATCTCTGGGTTTGGTGACTGCAACTGGTGGCAACTGGAGTTTGGCTTCGGGAGGTGCAGTACTGATAGCGGGAGTGCATAGTTTTACTGCTACGGCAACAGATCAGGCTGGAAATACTGGCCCTGTATCAGCAGTCACGAGCTATACAGTCGACCTTATCTCACCTGTAATTGTGTTGAATGGAGCCAGTTCTGTGACAGTGAATGCCGGGCCGGCATATAGCGATGCCAAGGCGACAGTGACGGATAATGTGGATGCAACTACTGTTGCGTTGGTGGGGGCGAGCAGCGTGAATATGGCGGTTGCAGGAACGTATACGATTATATATACCTACACGGATGCGGCCGGTAATGCGGCGCTGCCAGTAACACGCACTGTAATTGTGATTGGTACGCCTTTGACAAGTGTGATTACTGATGGTGGTTGCACGCTGAATCCAAACAGTCGTTCTCTTGATCCGATATTTCCGCTTATGTTTGCATTATCGATAATCTACCTGGGTTTATGTCGAAGGGACTCTGTGTTGAGGAGGATGCTCTCATGAAGTGCTTCCTATCGAGCTCTGTATTCCTGTTTGTTTTGATGACATCAGTTGGCCCTGCCATGGCTGCAAGCTCCGTGGTTGAACACTTTCGACTGGGTGTCGGTGTAGGCGTGGCGAAAGCGACAGTAAAAGAATCCGGACAACCGAACTACAAGGTGAATTTGCCTGCCTATCTGGTGAATGTGGGTTACGCTCTGAATCCTGTTTGGGAAGTGGGTGTGATGGTGTCTGGTAGTGCTCGCAGACAAACATCCAATGGGCTTCAATCGATAAGCGTGCGACTGGAACCCAGACCCAGTGTTTATGTTCGCGCACGTAAGTTTATTAATGATAAGGTGGGAGCCTATGGATTGATATCACTTGCGAATGTCAGGCAGCGCGCTATTGGTGTAAATAACACATCAAACAATTATATAGGCCTTGGTTTGGGTGCTGGGGTGACCTGGAAAGTGGCGCCTAAATATATGGTGGATGCTGGCCTGTTCATAGACGGCATCGCATTGTCATCAAAACAGAGTGCTCTATCCACATCAGCACATGGCCTGATGGTGTCTATTAATTATGCTTTTGGTGAAAATGAGTCTGAACGTTCGTATAATGAGGATGTTCAGGGCGCTGTTCTGTCAGATACAGAAGTGCCGACAGCTCAGGCGTTTGAGGTGACAGAGCCGGTTGTGGAGCCGTCTGAAGTGGGTCAGGATCTTGTACAGAGTGTGCCTGCACAGGAAGTGGCTAAAAAAAGTGATTGGATCATGCATTTGGATGATGTGAACTTTTCTTTTGATGGTTACACTTTGAATGCGGAGTCGAAATTAATTATGGATCAGATTGTTGTCGGTTTACAAGAGGCTCCGAGTCTTGTGATTGGCATTGTGGCACATACCGATGATGTCGGAAGTAAGTTGTATAACTTACAGCTGTCCTTTAAAAGAGAAGAAGCGGTGAAAGCATATTTGATTGAGCATGGTATTGATGCCTCACGTATAAATTCAAAAGGCTATGGGGAATTTGTACCAGTGAGTGACAACACAACGGAAGAAGGTCGATTAAAAAACCGCAGAGTCGAATTTCGTGTGATTGAATAGTTTGCGTCTGTGTGCGCCGGTTCGATATGATGGCTTCTATAGTGTAGGTGCTTGGATCAAAGGAATAAAAACTTAGGGACATCGGGAGGGGGTATGCATGCAGTCACCTCTCGAATATGTATGATGGCTGCATGGGGGATAACTATGCATGATTTAACAGAGCAGAAAGCCAAGATTAACCCCGTGTTGGTTGGTCTGATGGGCTCGGGAAAAAGCAGTATAGGCCGACGTTTAGCGAAACATCTCAATGTGGCGCTGATTGATCTGGATGATTATATCGTTGAAAAAGATGGCCGTTCTATTCCTGAGATCTTCGAGCAGAGTGGCGAGAGTTTTTTTCGTCAGCTGGAAACCGAGTGTTTGCGTCAGGTGCTGGGCAAGCCGGCGGTGATCGCGACGGGTGGCGGAGTCGTGATGTCAGCGCCAAACAGGCTGCTTTTAAAAGCTCATCCGCCGGTGATCTGGCTAAAAGCGAGGCCTGATTTTCTTGCCCGACGTATCAATGGTGACAGTAATCGTCCTTTGATTGCCTGTGGTGAAACGTTGGCTGATACGTTGAATAAGTTACAGTCATTGGCTGATATACGTTATCCGCTATATCAAGAGTGTGCGGATTTTACCTTGCCGCGCGGTGATATGAAAAAGCCGGAAGCATTAAACGCTATTATTGTTTTTCTTAACCATTGGGATGGGGCATAACAGACTTCTGACTATAGTGATGATCCCCTTTGATCAGGTCAAGCATCAGCACCTTTTTCTCCGGGGTCGCAGATGTAAGGCTTTTCGATGTCCACCAGTCAGTTTTCAGTCAGCATCCCTCGACAGGCAGCACGCAAAATACTCCGATGGATCAGACAGCATCCTGTGGCTAAAAAATCGACTTTGAAAAGCTGTGTTATCATTCT
>CAYZJL010000059.1:0-11285 GCA_964478615.1 uncultured Zetaproteobacteria bacterium | reverse complement strand
GGTTTATTCATGCGGAGCCAGATAACCCTGTGGACGGATTGCCACACTGTTTTTTATTACAGTACATACCTTTCCATCTTCCCGAATATATTGCATCGTGAAGCAGGGGGTAGAGCGCCCATGTTCTTCCAGTTCTTGGCGAATGCGCTGTTCAAGTATCTGATCAAAATCAAAGCATAAAGTAAGGTTAGAGCTGCCGACACGAATAAAGTGCATATCCAGTTTTTTGGTTGCTACACGGTAGCCGGGAAACTTTTTTAAACAGGCCAGTGCAGGTATGGGATCAGCAAGACAGGCCTGATAACCGCCGTACATATTGCCGGCGGCATTGGCGGAGACCCAGTTTAGTGGCAGACGTATGCGTAACATGCTCCAGTCATTTGCCATCGCTACGATCTTTATACGCATCAAAAAGAACGGAGGGAACAACTCCAGGCGTCGCCTGGCTGAAAGAAACGTGAGTTTGCTCAATAGATGTAGACTACTGCGCACACATCCTCCGGGAATCTTTGGTCTGCTTATGTTGCCTGTGCAACGCTCTCGACACAAACAGTTTATATTCTTCATGTCATGCGACACGCTTTTGCTGCCTGATAGTGCAATGCGACTTTGCTGTGCTATGCTTTCGGCATGATTCGCGCTGAAAAACTTAGTAAACTATTTGGCACCACCACTGCACTATCACCCACGGATGTACATATTCGCAGTGCCGCTATCACCGTGATTATGGGTGGTTCTGGCTCAGGTAAAACCACCTTGCTCAGGCTGCTGGCTGGTCTGGAAAAACCAAGCTCCGGCCATATCTGGTACGGTGATGAAGACCTCTGCACGATGTCTGACAGTCGCCTATATGAAATGCGTGAAAGCATGGGCATGCTGTTTCAATATTCAGCCCTGCTGAACTCGTTAAATGTGTACGATAATGTGGCATTTCCGCTGCATGAACACACCGATCTGGATGAAGACGTTATTCGCACCATGGTCTCCATGAAACTTGAGCAGGTTGGTTTGCGTGGTTTTGAACATCTGATGCCATCCGAACTCTCCGGCGGCATGGCCAAGCGTGTCGCTTTTGCCCGTGCTATGGCGATGGATCCAAAAATCGTCTTTTTTGATGAGCCAACCTCAGGGCTCGATCCCATTTCTTCCGGCGTGATCAGCACCCTGATTCGCGATACATCAACGAAAAACCGTATGACATCCATTGTGGTTACCCACGATGTCGGAGCTGGTCTGGTCATGGGTGATCATGTTATCCTGTTATGGCAGGGGCGTATTATTGCTGAAGGAACGCCGGATGAGATCCGACACAGTGATGATGAACGTGTACAGCAGTTTCTGGAAGGTCGTCCGGATGGTCCGATTCCATTCTCACGCAGTACAACATCCTATATTGATGATCTAACCCACAAACCGGGCACCGTGAGATTACAGTCATGAGTGATATAACATTGGTTCAACAATCCGCTTTAGCTTCCTTTTTCGGTCGTCTCGGCCGCTCCACCCTTAACGCCTTCGAACAGCTTGGTGATGCCACCATGTTGGGATTCCATGCCTTAAGTCTTATCTTCAGAAAACCGTGGCAGGGTAAACATTTTGTGCTGCAGCTCTATGCACTGGGTGTTGGTTCTTTAGCGATCATTGTTGTTACCGGTGCATTTACCGGTATGGTGTTAGCCCTACAGGGTTATTATACCTTGGCCAAATTCGGTTCAGAATCGCTACTTGGTGCAGGCGTTGGCATGTCGATTATCAGGGAACTTGGGCCTGTGCTGGGTGCCTTTATGATTATCGGACGGGCGGGCTCAAGCATTACAGCTGAAATTGGCATCATGCGCGTTACTGAGCAGACCGATGCGCTGGAAATGATGGCGATTAATCCCAAACAACGCATCCTCTTACCCCGCATTGTAGCGGTGATACTGGCAGTACCACTACTGGTTGCCATTTTTGATGTCGTTGGCATTGGCTCCGGTTATATCGTTGGTGTGGAACTGCTTGGTGTAAATCCAGGAGCCTACATCGCTGAATTGGTCGCCAAAGTCAGCATGCATGATATTTATGGTGGCCTGGTCAAATCTGTCGTGTTCGGTTTCCTGATCGGTATGATCTGCACCTATATGGGATACCGTGCAACGCCAACCACTGAAGGTGTTGCACAAGCTACAACACAGGCGGTGGTCATCTCATCCGTCTGTGTGCTGGTTGTAGATTATATTTTAACGTCCTTTTACCTGTAAGAAAAAATCATGCGAGACACACTCATGATACGATTTAAGAATTTACCACAGATTGAGCATTCAACTGTCACTGGAGAATCACATGCAAGCGTATAGACGTGTAGAAATGACCGTAGGTGTATTTGTAATTGTCGGTCTGCTCGCCATCAGCTGGTTGGCCATCAAAGTAGGGCAAGTCGGAGGCATCGGTGAATCAGGTTACAAACTCATTGCCAATTTTGATGATGCCGGCGGTGTGCGTAAAGGCAGTGACATTATGATGGCCGGTGTTGTGATAGGACGTATCAATTCCGTTAAACTCACCGATAATGATCATGCTACCATGATACTGCGCATCAATAAGGATGTGAAAATCACTGAAGATGCATTCGCATCCGTGCGTACCAAGGGTATCATTGGCGACCGCTACATCAGAATCACGCAGGGCATGGAAGATACCAATTTGGAAGCTGGCAATGAGATTGAAGAGACCGAATCTGCCATCAATATCGAAGACTTGATCAGCAAGTACATTTTCAGCGGTAAGGAGTAAAAATTCCACTGCTGATCGCATATCTATCATCATAGATTCAGCAACAGAAGGTTAAGAAACATCGAACAAGGAGTTCTCATGAAAAAAATCCAATGCATTCTCACCATCATGATCAGCATGCTTTTCTCGATGCAAGCATGGGCTGAAGATCATAGCAGCAAAGATATTGTTGTAAAAACCACCGTTGATAGCGCCAAGGATGGTGCTCAGAAAGTCACGGAATGCAAGCCTGTTGATACAGCTAAATGTGTCGTTGAAAACACCATTACAAAGATGATCAAGGTGCTCAATGAGCGTGACAATAAAAGCATGATTTCAAGTAAAGACCGTGACGCTATCCGCGATGCCGTCGAAGGTCGTTTTGATTATAGAGCCATGGCCCGCAAAAGCTTGGGCAAACCGTGGAACAAACTGGACAGATCTGATCAACTGCATTTTACCGGCGTATTTCGTGACCTGCTGGAGCGCTCCTATGGCAATCGCCTGAGTGAATACAATGGGCAGACAGTAACATTTGCTGATGCCTTGATTAAAAAGAAAAAAGCACTGGTTAAATCCACGGTCGTTGATGGCGCGCGTAAAACGCCCGTTGATTATAAACTACACCAGACAAAAAGTGGTTGGCAGGTCTATGATATACGTATTGAAGGCACCAGCATGGTGCGTACCTTCCATCAGGACTTTAAATCCACACTAAGTAGCGGTGGTTATGTAGGACTGGTAAAAGCACTTGAAAAAAAAGTCGCCAAGTTGAAAGCTAAGGATCAAGGCTGAACAGACCCCAGGCAACTGCCAAACCTGGCAGCACATTCTCACGCGCGCTGGCATCATGCCGGCGCGTGCTTCTTTTGCTGCTCTTTTTCATCACAGCCGGGGGAGCGTGGGTCTATTGGAATTCACCCTCGATAGACACAGCACGTCCGACTATTGAACACTATCTGCAGCAGGAACTTGAATTAAAGGAGCTGCATCTCGGAGAGCTATCCTGGCACTGGAGCGGTTTTCTCTGGTTAAATGTCGACAGACTTGATTTTGCCAGCCCGGATCACGGTATCAGTTATCACAATGGCAGCGCCAGCGTCAGAATCCCCTTAAGTGTTTTATTCAATGGTGAAATTGTGCCGGATAAAATCCGCTTGCAGCGCGGTATCCTTGATATACAACTGGATAACTCGGCAACTGCTCCCCTGCTACCCAAACAACTGATTCTGGATGGCATTCAGATAAATTGGCATGCCTCATCCGGTCAGGATGCCAGAGGTTGGCATGGAGAACTTGCTGATGTACACCTTAAGCTCAATGCTTCCACGCGCAAAGTCGATGCAACATCACCAGCTTTTAATCTCTCAGCCCAGTGGGATGAGGATGGGCTACCCAGCCAGTTAAACGTGCACTGCAAACACACCGATTGGTTACCTGAGCCCATGCGCCAATACATCAAAGGCTCACCACAGGCCGATATCACGCTACGGCGATATGACAAACAGAGCTGGAATGTGGAGGGGTCTATCACATCAGCTCAGCCCATCAGCATGCGCTTGGGGCAACAAGGTGATATATATCAATTCAACAGCCTTACGACAAAACTACAAATTCAAGCAGGTAATAATATAAAACAAACGGATCCATTCAGCCTGAAACAGATCGACATTCAGGCACTTGCATGGACCCTGGCCGACCATCACATCAGTGCTAAAGGGCAATGGCAACATGGTAAACTGCTTCTAACTGCAGATTCCGACCAACTCCCTATGCCATTGATCTGGTCATGGCTCCAACCACTTGGAGATGAAGAGTGGCAGCACTGGTTAACGCTGATGCAGCATGGCATTGCCAAACAGGCCAGTGCCAATCTGTCTCTAAACTGGTCTGAGCCGCTAACAAGCTGGCCCAATACAGAAGCTTTCGCATCGATGCAGTATCAGGTGCAAGCTCAGCTTGAACATGCAGATATTGCACTGGGAGTTTCTAACGGCTCCCTGCGTAACACGCGCGCTACCATTGATTTGGATCAGGATGCTCTGGTTGCACACATTGAAGAGACCACCCTGCCCAAAGAGCTGGGTCATTCCAGTGGTTCATTGCGTATTCCACTGGATACACTGCTGTTGCATATCACTGGCACATCCAATGCTGATGTCGCCAATCTATTGCGCTGGTTTGGGCCGTCCCAAGTGAATGAATGGAAATGGAACAAAGCGCGTGCCAATAGTCATTTTGAGCTGCTATGGGATCCCAGCGAAGAGAGTCCCAAAGAGGCGCGTATAACACTTCAGCCTGATGGCGAGTGGAATATCAATGTGCTTAAGTTTCCCTTGCAGCTCTCTCACGGGGAAGTGCAATGGGATCAGAACAGTGGGCTGTCATTACACGGCATGCATCTCTCGGGTAAACATATGAAGGGGACGTTCTCTTTTAATGCAGCAGCCAAGAATGAGGTATGGAAAATCACTTCTTTGCAAGCCCAGGGCACATCTGATCTGGCTCCACTTGCAGCACACTTTCAGCTACCAATGGCCCATGCCGGTGGCACTGTCACCAGCATCCTACGCTTTTACAATGGCCAATGGTCAGGCAAACTTGATATGACAGATGCCAGTTGGGAGCACCTGTTGGGCTCTGATAAAAAGCCTGGTGAACGCTTCTCTCTGCAATATCACGGATTACTGGATATGAAGGCCAAGCTCCCCACCATCTATATTGATAAGCTCACCAGCAGTGGTTCTCACATCAAGCTGCATGACGGAGCAGGCAGCATCAACCGCTCCGGCCTGCAGATGCAACTCAATGGCCTGCATACGCCCTCATTCAGCGGCAACTTGAAGATTGATGTGCCATTTGCTGACAATCTGATTTGGAAAATCGATGCCAAAGCACGTTACCTCAATCGTAATGCACTACCTGACTCGCTGGATCACTCTGAAAAACTGATAGATAAAAACTGGTTATTGCGTGCAGATATTGATCGATTTGACTGGGATGATGCACGCATGTCCGGTGTGCACCTTCGTTTGGCCTCGGATAATAACAGCCTCGGTATCATGGAAGCTGCCCTGATTCACACCTCGCAAATGGATATCATGGATGTTGATGCCCGCTTCACACTGCCCGGAGAAGGAAGAGTTGAATTGCGTAAATTCTCTGCCCTTTTTGAAAAGCAGACATTAACCATGTCAGCCACACTCTCACCCGAGATAGATGGCGGCATGCGCTGGAAAGGTTTTGCAGAATTACATGGCGACTTTGGACATCTGATGAACAAAGGTGGCCTCTCCAACCGTTTTTTAGAGGGTGATGGGCGCCTTCTCTTTTCAGGCCAGGGACTCATTCTAAAGGAGCAGCCCTGGTGGCAAGGGCTGGATGGGCGATTACGCATGCGTGTTAATCAGGGGCGTATTCTTGAGGGAGGCACACTTACCACACTGCTATCTGCCATTAACCTGAGTCAACTGCCCGCATTGCTCCTTGGCCAACGCAAAGACCTTACCGGCCCCGGCATCATGTATGAACGCTTGCAGATGGAAGCCATCATGCAAGATCAGACCATTCACATCCGTAATGTTGCCATGCGCTCAAGCGCTTTTGATCTGGTTGGCCAGGGCAATATGGATGTAGATAAAAACACCATTGATCTCTTTTTAATCGCTAAACCACTACAGAATTTAGATGCCCTGCTATCTAAAATACCATTGGTACGCGACCTTCTCGGCGGCAGGTCACATAGTTTAATGCGCAAGGTATATCATCTTAGTGGCCCGTTTACCGATGCCAAAGTAAAAGCAGTCCGGCCACGGGAGGCCGGGTTATCCGAAGCAGGCATCATCGAACGACTATTTAATATACCGAACAACTGGTTTGGGTCAGCCGAAAACAAGCCACCAGTGCAAACAGGCAAGTGAATGGTCAAAAAATTCACCGCAGAGGACGCAGAGTTACGCAAAGTAAAGACAAGAACAGATGCGAACCCTCACTCTTACTCTCCAGTCACCTATTTTCTGATCATTGTACCGATTTCTCTGCGTAACTCTGCGTCCTCTGCGGTAAAAGCTTTTAAGCATTACGCTCTACTTTTAATACGATTACCCTGTACCCTGATTCGTTAACACGGTAAAGTTCTGCCCCATGCGCATTTGCCATATTGGACTCAATCATAAAACAGCCCCCGTTGAATTGCGCGAGCGGCTGGCTGTGGCCGAAACAGATATTGCTGATATTCTGAATCAGCGCATTCAACACCCCGCTATTCGTGAGGCCGCACTGCTTTCCACCTGTAACCGTGTAGAGATGACAGTGGTAACCCATGATCCCGATGCAGCCATTGCAGCCGTGCATGAATGGTTTGCTACAACAGCTTCGATGGATATCGAAGAGGTGCGTGAACATCTCTATTCGCATACGACCGATGCCGCTATTCGCCATCTGTTTTCAGTCGCTTCCGGACTAGATTCGTTAGTATTGGGTGAACCGCAGATTTTGGGACAGGTTAAAACATCCTATGAACATGCGTTGACTGCCGGCACGGCAGGGCATGTCTTGCATCGCCTGTATCAATCCACCTTTGCTGCAGCCAAACGTGCGCGCAGTGAAACAGGCATTGGCAAACAATCCGTTAACATCTCCTCATGCGCCGTTGAACTGGCTCGTCATATTTTTGGTGATCTGGCCGGGAAAACAGTATTATTGATGGGTGCAGGTGAAATGGCTGAATTGGCTGCCCGCCACCTGCGCAGCAATGGCTGCACTGATATTCTGGTTGCCAACCGCACCCTGCAACGGGCTCAAAACCTGGCTCTGGAATTTGAAGGCCATGCACTAACCATGCAACAGCTGCCTGATTATCTCGATGCGGCAGATATCGTCCTCTCCAGCACCGGTGCCTCTACCTTTGTATTGCTACCTGATGCCGTTCAGGCCGCCATGAAAAAACGCAAAGGCAAACCGATGTTTTTAGTCGATATTGCTGTTCCGCGCGATCTTGATCCGCGCATTGGAGATATTGACGGCGTCTACCTATATGACATTGATGACCTGCAACAGGTTGTGCAGGGCAATATGGAAAATCGTCAGCATGAAGCTGATCAAGCGCGTCTGCTGATTGAAGAAGAAGCGCAATCATTCCTGCGCTGGTTAAAATCGCTGGAGTCCGTACCGCTGATTCGCACCATTCAACAGCAGATGGATGCACGACGTCTGGAAGAGCTTGAAAAAGCCCAGCGCTATATGAAAGATTTCAATAATGAACAGCTGCAAGCTGTTGAACAGTTCAGTCGTGCACTAATGAAACGTTATATGCACCCGACACTTAGAACGCTGAAAAGCCTGCCTGACGATATTGAGGGAGATCTGTTGATGGGCGCAGCCAATCGACTGTTTGACCTGGACACTCCTGCATCTAAATCAACAGCCTCAAACGACACATCAAGCACTGACAATATTGCGCAGATCAAGGGGAACAATGAACACCCGCCTTCATGACATCCTGCATCGGCGCGATGAAATTACCAGTTTACTTGCCGACCCCGATATCACCTCCAATGCCAAAAAGTTTACCCAGCTAAGCAGAGATTACTCTGAGATTGAGCCTGTTGCCGAGCACGCTGAGAACCATCTGCAGATGGTGCAGCAGATGCAGGATAATCAGGAGCTATTGGCCGATCCTGATTGTGATCGTGAACTCAAAGAGTTGATGGAAGAAGAGAACCTGGAACTCAAACAGGCCATTGCCGCTAGTGATGAACAGCTCACACTGCTATTGCTGCCCAAAGATCCCAATGATCAACGCAATGCGATTCTGGAAATTCGGGCCGGCACCGGTGGTGATGAAGCAGCGCTGTTTTCTGCCGATCTATTTCGTATGTACAGCCGTTATGCGGAAACGCAGGGATTTAAGGTCTCTATCCTATCCAGTAGTGCAATTGGCATTGGCGGCTATAAAGAGATTATCGCTCAGGTTACTGGGGTGGGGGTGTTCTCCCGCTTTAAATTTGAGTCAGGCACCCATCGTGTACAGCGCGTGCCTGCAACAGAATCAGGTGGCCGCATTCACACTTCCGCCTGTACAGTCGCGATTCTGCCTGAAGCCGAAGAGATCGATGTAAATATTCGTCCCGAAGATATCCGTATTGATGTCTATCGTGCTTCTGGCTCTGGTGGTCAGCATGTCAATGTAACCGAATCGGCTGTGCGTATCACCCATGCACCATCCGGCCTTGTTGTGATCTGTCAGGATCAGGCCAGCCAACATAAAAACAAAGCTCAGGCCATGAAAGTGTTGCAGGCGCGTCTGTTCGATAAAGAACAATCGGAGGCCGATGCTGAACGCTCCGGCATACGCAAAGACATGGTCGGCTCAGGTGACCGCTCTCAGCGCATTCGCACCTATAACTTTCCGCAAGGTCGCATCACAGATCACCGCATCAATCTAACCCTTTACAAACTCGATCAGATTTTAGGTGGTGACATGAACGAGTTAATCGATGCGCTACTGAGCCATCATCAGGCTGAACTGCTCGCAGCCCAGTGAGTCATACCACAGCACTTCGCCAGCTGATTCAACAGGCTACAGTTTTATTAAAACAGGCCGGCTGTGATACGCCCAAACGTGATGCTGAACTGTTGTTGATGTCTGCCTGGGATATAACACCTACCGATCTGATTATGCGTTCTCTCGATCACCTGCCTGAGAGTATAGAAACAAGGTTCAATACACATATCCAGCGCCGTATACAACGAGAGCCAGTGGCTTATATTGTCGGAGCAAAAGAGTTCTGGTCACGCTCATTTCAGGTCACACCTGATGTGTTGGTGCCCCGACCTGAAACAGAGCATCTGATTGAAGCCGTACTCGAATATTTCCCAGATCAGAATGGACACTACAATTTTTGTGATATCGGTACGGGTTCAGGTATTATCGCTATTACCCTGGCTTGTGAATATCCCCATGCCCAAATCGTTGCTACGGATATCTCAGCATCGGCGTTAAAAGTCGCCAAAAGCAACGCTATCAGACACAGGGGCGAAGACCGCATTAGCTTCAAACAAGGTGATATGCTGCAACCTCTTGCACAGGCTGATGATCAATCTGAACCGATGTTCGATGCCATCATCTCCAATCCACCTTATGTGGCTGAACACGAGATGGCGGGTCTGGAACAAGAGCTATCGCACGAACCACGCAATGCCCTTACGGATGAATCTGATGGTCTCACATTTTTAACAGATATTCTCAATAACGGACCGGAGTATTTAAAAGCTGCTGGTTTGATTATATTAGAGACCGGCCCATGCGGCCTACCCGACACGCCCGCGATATTGAATTTTGAACGAACTATTTATGATCTCGCAGGTCATGCTCGCGGTGGCATATATCGCAGTGCCTCATAGATATGCAGTATCGAGGGTCAGACCTATACCTTATAGGTCTTCAATGCCAAAATAAGTCCTTCTTCACTGACCTGCTTTTGAATCTGAGACACTCTGCCCGGTGAAACACCTGCAAATTTTGCCACGTCCTTTAAACTCATATTGCATGCACGACGCAATAAAAACACCACAGTTCTATAGGCATCAGGATGATTGCGCCTGTCCATGATTTCTTCCATGTCCACCCCATATACGCGGCTAACATCTCTCAACACTTGATCCTGAGTTGGCCTTTCCGGGTGAGATTGTGCAGAAGGAATATCTACATCGATCTGCATGCCCGAAATCAATACTTTACTTCGAGCCAGGAATTCATCTCCACCAAGGTATATCTGCCCACGTAATTCACTCCACGGCCCTTTTGCCTCAATACCTTCTGTAACAAAGTCCTTATACCGCTGGATAGCCATATCCCCCTCTGTTGAAAACATTTCCAAAACACGATCCACAGCCACCCAATTATAATCTTGATCAACACAAATTGTGTTATGATAGCTACTCCACGGCCAATCACTGACATCATCTACTATTCCAGCCCGAACAGGATTCAGCACAACATACCTGCAAAGCTCCAAAAGGTGCGACTCTCTTTCAACCAATATCGCTTTGTATCTACCCTGAAAAACATGCCCACAACGACCATGGCTACGGTTAAAGCACTGCGTATACCTGCCATTCAAACGTTGCATTCCACGTGAAAGGTTCCCTTCCGGTGTCTCAATGAGAAAATGATAATGGTTGTCCATCTGGCACCATGCATAACATACCCATCCCTGCTGAATCACCTCATCTTTTAAAAGACGGATAAACTCAACGCGATCATCATCGTTAAGAAAAATAGCAGACTTGGCATTACCACGGCAGGTTACATGGTAAAGAGCGCCAGGGTATTCCAATCGTAATGGGCGAGACATTGGATCAGATTACGCCTCAATAACTAGAAAGTAAAGGCCTGACCCTTAGCGTATGCAATCGTAATGGGCGAGACATTGGATTAGGTTACGCTTCAACAACTAGAAAGTAAAGGCCTGAACATCCCGTGTAGGCGCAAAATGAAAGTGTCCGCTTTTAGCAAAGTAGAAATGTCCCCT
>CAYZJL010000058.1:0-11315 GCA_964478615.1 uncultured Zetaproteobacteria bacterium | reverse complement strand
CCTGTTAATGCCCCTTAAAAAGGCTTAACTTAGTGCCATTCGGCTCTGACCCCTTTGTTCCGGCTGGTAAAGATCTCTATTTTTATGGTCATAAAGACGGGAAAGCCAATATTATTTTTGCACCCTATGAAGAGCCACCGGAAATGCCGGATAAAGAGTTTGATATGTGGTTGTGTACTGGCCGTGTGATTGAGCACTGGCATTCCGGCACCATGACCCAGCGTGTGCCTGAGTTGTACAAGGCGATGCCGGATGCACAGATCTTTATGCATCCCGAAGATGCCAAGAAGCGTGGTTTTAAGCGCGGTGATTTGGCCAAGGTGCAAAGCAGGCGTGGGGAAATCATGGCGACGGTTGAAACCCGTGGACGCAATAAGCCACCGCTCGGTCTGATTTTTGTGCCATGGTTTGATGCCCGTCGCCTGATCAACAAGGTAACACTCGATGCAACCGATCCGTTATCCAAGCAAACAGATTACAAGAAATGCGCTGTGCGCGTACTCAAGGCATAAGGGGAGAATGATGAAAAAAATTGTAATCATAACTGGATTAATTGCCTTTTCTTCGCTTGCTTGGGCCGGTGCAGATGGCGTACATTCGTTGCGCGGGGTTCAACAACTGGACGCAGCCTCTGTGGTTGTACCGGATAAGCAGTGGCTTGACGGTGAAGGCAATGTTGTACGTAACTATGCTCAGCAGCCGCCGCTTGTGCCACATGATATTGAAGATTTTAGTATTAATCAGGATGGCAATGATTGTCTCTCCTGTCATAACTGGGATTCCAGCATGGAAGGAGCGACCAAGGTGGGTATATCGCACTTTGTGAATCGCAATAATGAGGCCTTAGCAAAGATCTCTCCTCGCCGTTACTTCTGTACGCAATGTCATGTGCCACAGAAAAACACCAAACCGCTGGTATTGAATACATTTGAATCGTTAAGCGAAGAATAATCAGCAGTAGCACCATCTGAAAAGGGTTGGCTTCGGCCAACCTTATGGACAGCTGCATGCAAAAAACAAAAAGGAGTAGTGCCATGATTAGAAGAATAGTGTTGTTATTGATGGCTTTAAGTGTGTCCGGTGTGGCTTTTGCCGCTGATTGGACTGTTTCTGCCGATGTGCGCGAGCGTTATCAGTCGTTCAATAACTTTAATTTTGATTCCACTGTCAATAAGGATCGCTGGGAATTTGATTCACGCTTGTATGTGAAAGCTAAAGGTGATCTTGGCAATGGATTGACTGTTTTTCTTCAACCGCAGGCTGTGCTGATTAAAAACAATACGGTGGGTAATGGCACACAGGACTTTTCACAGGCTGATTTTTTGCAAGCCTATTTGCAATATAATGTTGGTGATTTTGGTTTGCGTGTAGGCCGTCAGCAGTTGGTTTATGGCGATCAGCGTTTGTTGGGGCATTTGGGCTGGAAAGATGTGGCACGTACATTCGATGGCGTGAAGGGCATGTATAAAGCAGGACCGGTTAAGCTGGATCTGTTTGCAGTACACCCGTCAGATATTGGCGCGATGACACCATCAACCGCAGCGCCGCAGGGTAAATCTTTGGTGACCTGGGAGGATCGTCGTCTGGTCGGTGCTTATGCCACCTACACATTCGCTCCGAAGAGTGGTGTTGATACCTATTTCATCAACTGGCGTCACAATCAGCAGGCAGCGGTTGGTAAAGGCCGTAATATGAATACCTTTGGCGGACGCCTGTTTGTCAAGGGCAATGGTTTTGATGGTACGGCTGAAGCGGTATTTCAAACCGGAACCTGGGCCAACAGTGTGTCACAGAAGGCATCGGCTTATGCAGTGAAAGCTGGCTACACCTTTGATTATTGGAAAACCCGGGTAGGGGTGGAATATGACTATAGCCCCGGTGATGATAAAATCGATCCCACTACACACAAGACGTTTGTATTTCCGTTCCATACCAACCACGGTCATTATGGCGAAATGGACTTTTTCTCCTGGGCGAATATGAAAGATTTGCGTTTCTCACTGAAAACCTCTCCAATAAAAGGGCTTGCGTTGATCGCTAATGCCCACTTGCTCTATCTTGCAGAAGCAAAGGGTGACTGGGTAAATGTGGTGGGCGTTGGCAATATATTTGCTGGTGCACCAGGTTATACACAAACCAGAGCAGGTACTGAAATTGATATCAAACTTGTCTATAAAGTCGGGGCTGTTAAGGGGCTGAAACTTGTGGGTCTGTACGGTACCTTTAATCCGGGTGCTGCTGTTTCAGAACGTAATGGTGGCAAAGCGGATTCAGCAAAGTTTGGCTATGCGATTGCACAATATGTATTCTGACGCGCATGATTGTTAACGGTACAAATAATGGTTGAAGCAACCCCCATTCGCTTTTATGAATCCATGCTTTCTGAAGGTGGGTTGGCAGATCGTTTTGGCCGCCAGCTCACCTATCTGCGTATTTCAGTGACTGATCGTTGTAATATGCGTTGTGATTACTGTCGTCCTGCGGCCGATACCTACAGAGCTGAATCGCATGCTCAAATATTACGTTATGAAGAGATTGAACGCATAGCCCGCATTGCAGCGGAGATGGGCGTACATAAGCTGCGTATTACCGGTGGCGAGCCATTGGTACGCAAAGGTATGCCTGAACTGGTTGAAAAGCTGGCGAAGATTCCCGGCATTAAAGATCTGAGCATGACCAGCAATGCAACCTTGCTTAAGAAGTATGCCCAACCCCTGGCTGATGCTGGTTTGAATCGTATTAATATCAGTCTGGATAGTTTGAATGCTTTACGCTTTCGTAAACTAACCGGTGGTGAGTTGGCACCTGTGTTAGCGGGCATTCAAGCAGCCAGAGAGGCTGGGCTTGGTCCTCTTAAACTTAATACCGTGCTAATGCGTGGCATTAATGCCGGTGATGAACATAGTGAAGTGGCTGAGTTGATTGATTTTGCTTCCGATATTGATGCAACCATTCGTTTTATTGAACTCATGCCGATGAAGCAGGGCATGGACTGGGATAAGCATTATATTTCCATTGATGAGGTGTTAGAGCGCGAAGATGTGCGTGCACGTGTCGGTGTGGATGCGCCCCTGCAAACAGGCAATACAGCGGCACGGTATTTGCCATTGAAAGAGGGCAAAGGCGAGGTCGGCTTTATTATGCCCATGTCGGACCGTTTCTGTGAAGGCTGCAATCGCCTACGTTTGACATCGGATGGTGGCTTGCGTTCGTGTTTACCCGCCGATGACCAGCTCAATCTGCGTGACCTGATACGTCGCGGTGGCACGGATGATGATATTCGTGCGGTATTTCTACGTTCTGCATTGATCAAGCCGGAGATCGGAATTTATGATTTCGATGCCGATAGTGAGAAGCGTTCCATGATTCACATTGGCGGATAACATGCATTTTCAGCCACGGATGAACACAGATGAACACAGATATAAGAAAAAACCAAAAATAAGGTTTTTATCTGCGTTTATCTGTGTCCATCTGTGGCTATTGTCTTGTTTGTTTTCTGTTACCGCACATGCTCAGGAAACGATCACGGTGGCGGTGGCTTCGAGCCTGTATCCGACGTTGCAACAGCAGACGGAAGCCTTTGAAAAAGAACATCATGTGACTATTCGTCTGGTGCCTGGCTCTACCGGTCGTTTGTATAATCAAATCATGCAGGGCGCACCATTCGATCTGTTTATTGCAGCCGACAGTGATCGACCTGCGTTATTGGCTAAACAGGGCAGAGTGATTGAACAGTATAGGCTTGGACAGGGTTATGTGGGGCTGTTGGCAGGTAAAAAAGTGCTGGAGGATATGGATGCACTCACCAGCTCCTCGATTCGACATATTGTCATTGCCAACCCAAACGTGGCACCGTTTGGAAAAGCGAGCAAAGAGGCATTAATAGAGCATGGACTTTGGACACTGTTAAAACCCAAGTTTGTCTATGCTCAAAATGCTATGCAGGCCGCTATGATGGTGGATAAAGGCTTGGTTGATGCAGGTTTTATACCTGTTGCATTCAAGCATGGCGCTGTTGCGGAAATTAATTATATGGGGGTGCTGTTGCAGGATAAGCCCATGGCGATTGCGTGGCTGAAAAGTATTGTTTTTCCAGCAACTGAGCTCTTGGTGTTGCGTAAGCCATAATGCTTGATTCTCTCTATATCTCTCTGCAACTGGCGCTGGTGACGACCGTCACCCTGTTGATCGTAGCATTGCCATTGGCGTATCTGTTGTCATTTAAAACGTTTGTGGGACGCACGGCTTTAGAGGTGGTGGTGGCGATGCCGCTGGTGTTACCTCCGACAGTGCTGGGTTACTTTGTATTGATGATGATTGCGCCTGATTCGAGCATGGGCCGTGTATGGCAGTCGCTGTTTGATAGCTCATTGGCCTTTTCATTTTCGGGCATGGTGGTTGCCTCGGTACTCTACTCTTTGCCCTTTGCCGTACAGCCTATGCAACAGGCCTTGCGTGCGATTCCTGTCAGCTGGTTGGAAATGGCACAGACGCAGGGGTTAAACCTTAAGCAGACACTGATTCAGGTGATGTTGCCAGCAGCCAAAGGTGGTGTGCTGGTGGCGGCAGCACTCTCCTTTGCCCATACCATGGGTGAATTCGGTGTGGTGCTGATGGTGGGCGGCTCGATTCCGGGCGAAACCAAGGTGGCGAGTATTGCACTGTTTGAAATGGTTGAAATGCAGCAGCAGTCGGATGCGTTGATGCTGGCGCTTATTCTTATGGCGGTCTGTTTTGCCATGCTTTCTCTGGTCTATGCCATCAATCGCAGTGGCCTGAATATGCTGGGCGTGAAATGAGTTCATCAATCCATATTTCCGCTCAACTTGGCTCACTTGCTCTACAGGTGGAGTCATCAATTCACGATGGCATCACCCTGATTTCTGGTGAGAATGGAGCGGGTAAAAGTACGCTGTTGCGTTGTTTGGCTGGTCTACAGCAGGCTGAAGGGCAGATTCATCTCAAAGGCACGGTATGGCTGGATAGCAGTGCCGGATTCAGTTTGCCGGTGGAGAAACGCCAAGTGGGCTGCCTATGGACAGAGAGTGCGCTGTTGCCGTGGTTAACTGTTGAACGGAATATTGTACTCGGTGTTGACGTAATGGATCGCTCTTGTCTCAGCGAGCTGGCTGAGCAACTGGAGATTAGCTCGCTCATGCAGCGCAGACCGCATATGCTTTCCACCGGTGAAGCGCAGCGCGTGGCTCTGGCCAGAGCGATCTTTAAACGGCCTGTACTACTGTTGCTGGATGAACCATTTTCAGCTCAGGCTCCCGCGATTCGTCAGCGTCTGCGTTTGGTTTTGAAAATGATCTTGAATGATTTAAACATACCCCTTGTGATGGTCAGTCATGACCTGGAAGATGCAAAACTGTTAGCAGATGCACACTGGCATATGCGCGAAGGTCGTTTGTTGACGGAGATTAAACAGAGATCAGAAGTAACAGGTCAGAGGAATAATGTATGAGTGATAAAAAGCCCGAAGGCCAAGATCAATTAACCCATTTTGATGCAGCTGGCCGTGCCCGTATGGTGGATGTGTCGGGCAAGGATGTGACCACGCGTATTGCTATTGCCAGTGGTGAAATTCATATGCGGTCGGAAACCCTTGCGCATATCCAACAGGGCAAGTTGAAAAAAGGTGATGTATTGGCAGTGGCCGATGTGGCAGCCGTGATGGGTGCCAAGAAAACCCCCGATCTGATTCCTATGTGCCATCCATTGATGCTATCCGGTATTGATGTGTGTTTCTCAGAGCTTGAAGAAACTTGCGGTATCAGGGTGGAAGTGTCGGTGAAGTGCAATGGCAAAACAGGCGTTGAGATGGAAGCACTCACCGCAGTCAGTACCGCTCTGTTGACCATTTATGATATGTGTAAAGCGGTTGATAAAGGTATGCGGATCACTACCATCCAACTGGAAGAAAAACGTGGTGGAAAATCGGGTGATTTCAATCGAAAAACTTGAGGGGCTCTTGCTAAGGAATCGCTGATCAAAGGCTGATTCGTGTCCCCGCATCCAAAACACATGATTTCTGCGTTAAAGATTTGAGCAATAGCGGTGCTATTGCTTGCAAGCTTTGCCTTGAACTCATGCGTTTTGAATGCACTGTCATCAAACCGGCTTTAATCAGCGCTTCCCTAAATAAGGGGTATGGTTTATCTTTTGGTACATAATATCGTACATGTACTTAAAAGAGGTTGGTCATGGATGCAATCAGTTATACAACAGCGCGCGCAACGCTTTCGAGTACAATGGCCAAGGTATGCAATGACCATGTGCCGGTGATTATCACAAGAAAGAGTGAAGCGCCTGTGGTGATGATGTCGTTGGAAGATTATGAGGCGATGGAGGAGACAACATATCTGCTGCGTTCTCCGGAAAATGCACGAAGATTGCTTGAGTCCATTGCCGAGCTTGAATCGGGCAAAGGTACGACAAGAGCATTAATGGAATGAAACTAACATTCTCGGTGGCCGCTTGGGAAGATTATCTTTATTGGCAACAAACAGATAAGAAAATGCTAAAACGCATCAACCTCCTGATTAAAGATATTCAGCGCTCACCCTTTGAAGGCATTGGTAAGCCAGAGAGGTTGAAACATGGTTTGTCAGGTTACTGGTCTCGGCGCATCAGTGATGAGCACAGGATCATTTCTAAATGTAACGATGATGCTGTTTTGATTGCGCAACTGCGTTATCACTATGGTTTGTGAAAGGAAACAGCTCACTACACAGCTAAGGCTTTGATGACTCCTTCGTGACGTAGCGCTCCATCCCACGTATTGACACCTTTGGCCAATGCGGAGTTTTGGGCGATGGCTTTTTTTATACCAAACGCTGCCAGCTCTTTGATATACGGGAATGTTGCATAACCAAGCGCCTCGGTACTGCTCTGTGCAACCGATGCGGGCAGATTGGGCAGGCAGCAGTGAATAATGCCTTCTTCTTTATAGGTAGGTTGATCATATGAGGTGGGGCGGCTGGTTTCACTCATGCCACCCTGATCAATCGCCACATCAACAAAAACACTATCCTTGTCCATCATGGCGATCATCTCGCGTGTCAGAAGTTCAGGTGCATGTTCCCCCTGTACCAGAGCTGCACCAATCAATACATCACAAGACGGTAAGGTTTCTTGCAGCCTCTCATGGCTATACAGTTGTGTATGAACCTTGCCCTGAAACAGTCGGTCCAGCTGCCCCAGACAGCTATCATTTTGATCAAAGATAGTGACATCTGCTGCAAGAGCAACGGCAATGTGGGCGGCATGCCGACCGACATTACCACCACCAAGGATCACCACCTTGGCGTTGGGAATGCCTGCGATACCACCGAGCAGTTTCCCTTTTCCGATCAACTCTCCCATACAGTTTTTTTGCATAAAGTGTGCTGCAAACAGCATGCCGACCCGGCCAGCAATTTGGCTCATGGGTGCCAGCAGGGGTAAAGAACCATCTTTTAGGCTCACTGTTTCATAGGCCAAGGCTCGTACATGTTTGTCCAACAGTTCTTTGGCCAGATCCGGCTCACCGGCAAGGTGAAGGAAGGTGAATAGTCCCAATTCAGGGCGTAGGTATGTGAACTCCTCTGGCAATGGCTCTTTAACCTTGATCACCAGATCCACATTCCAGGCTGCAGCTGCATTTTTAACCATCTCTGCTCCGGCATCGAGATAATCGTGATCTGAAAAACCACTGCCTTCACCCGCTGAGTGCTGTACTACGAGATGATGTCCATCGCGTATCAGTTCAGCGACCCGAACAGGTGTCAGTGCAACGCGAAACTCACCATTTTTAATCTCTTTGGGTAGACCTATGTTCATCGTCTTCAGCCTCCATAGCGTATCTGCACAGTATTAAGCTATATGCTAACTTCATTCAGCTCTGTTGACTCGTATGAATAGATTCTCTGGAAGTGATCATCTTCTCCCCATCATGAAGCTTGGTTTATATCTTCCAAGCTTTTAGCCTTGCAAGACTATGGATCGCCTACCTCTACCTGCACATATTCAGGCTCTGTTTCTGCCTGAGGCATATTCGCATCCGGTTGGAAAAATCGAGATGATTCAGACGCATATCTCATGGCTCTTTTTAACAGGTGATTATGCTTATAAATTGAAAAAACCGTTAAATTTGGGTTTCCTAGATTTTTCTACATTGACCAAACGTAAATTCTATTGTGAGCAGGAATTAATACTTAACCGTCGCTTGTCGGCGGACATCTATCTGGATGTTGTGCCACTGTGTCAGCATGATGAAAACATTACATTGGCTGGCGGGGGAGAAGTGCTCGATTATACCGTGAAAATGCGCCAGTTTGATCAATCGGGGCTGCTTGATCAACGTCTGAAAAATAGCAGCTTCGACCCTGTGTGGATGGATGTATTGGCACAACAAACAGCTGCCTTTCATGCAGAACAGCAGAGCTTGAAACAGTTCGGTGAGCCGCAAATGCTGGTCGATCATATCCAGACCAATCTGGAGCTGGCTGGAAAATATATTGGTTCCGGGCTCGATAAAGGTGTTGTGTCCGATCTGGAGGAGTTCGCCAGAGTAAGCTTGCAGCGTCAAAGAGAAGATCTTGTTAGCAGGCAGCGTGATGGTTTTATTCGTCCATGCCATGGTGATCTGCATCTGAAAAATATCACATTGATCGATAATAAACCCTGCATTTTTGACTGTATCGAATTCAGTGATGAGTTTCGCATGATTGATACCATGAACGATGTAGCATTTCTGGTGATGGACTGTGATGCACACGGACGAAGTGATCTCGCTTTTCGTTTTCTCTCCCGATACTTGGAACATTCCGCTGATTACGCGGGACTCAGTCTGCTCAACCTGTATCTGTTTTATCGTGCCACTGTACGCGGCAAAGTTTCGCTGCTGTTAGCGGAAGAACTAAACGATGAACAGAAACGCCAGCATAATGTTGATGAAGCTGCGAAATATTTTGATCTTGCCGCAAGCTACACCCGAGGAGAGCAAGCCAAGCTGTTAGTCATTGGAGGCCTGTCGGGTAGCGGTAAAAGTCATCTGGCACTGGAGGGGTGCGGCAGGGAGAGGGCCATTATCATCCGCTCTGATGCTACCCGCAAACGTATTGCCAGCGCCTACCCCGATCTGGATCTGTATAGTCGCGAGATGCATATCCAAACATACAGCACCATGTTTGCTGATGCGCTTATAGCCCTGGATGCTGGATGCTCCGTGATACTGGATGCGACATTTTTACATCCGGATTCTCGTCAGCAGGCCTTTGATTTGGCACAGATATGTGGTGTGCCATTGCATTTTTGCTGGCTGGATATTGACAGCAAAGTATTGGAACGCCAGATCAAACAGCGGCAGGACGCTGCCAATGATATTTCCGATGCCGATTTGTCTGTGCTTGAGATACAGCTGGCTGAATATAAGTGTCCTGATGAACCCTGGCTTGAGTTCCTTAGCTCAAGTGATTCATGGCCTTCTATTTGTAAAAACCAGTCGTAGCGTTATTACAGAGCAGAAAAATTATACAGGCGCATTGTTTGAGGCAGGTTACCCAGCATCGTTTTAGCGTGGTTTCATCGGGTCAAAGTCGAAGGCAGACAGCGGGTCGAAAAAGAACGACTCCTTGCTGAACTCCTTCAGACATTGCGCTTTATTATTTGAATGTTGCAGAATCATACTTTCCAGCTCTTCATGTGATTCAAAACCGATGGTGTCAAATTTAATGCCGAAATATTCATCATGAATTCTGATGACAGTCCCATCAGCGAGAATAGGATGATCTTTTTCCTGGCCTTCAAACTGGATGATGACTTGACACTTTTGACCGATTTCCAGCCCATGTTGAGCATGAGCCATGGTGCCATGAAGACTTAAATCTTTTATCATAACATCAAAGGATGCTCCGCCTTCAGGGGTGATTTGTGCAGGTAAGGAGACATTGGTGCGTTGGTATGCTCTATTTTTATCCTTTGGCATGAAAACCTCCAATCACAAACGCTTACATTCAGATGTTACTTATGCTGAGATGGAAGTCGTATAGCTATATACTTTAAGTTGATCTACATATTGTCAAATGAATATTATCCTGTTTGGCGGTCACATATCGAAGCTTGATATGTTAGCTTGTCCCGAATTGAATCAATCTCAGATCATCATCTGAAAGGTGAAACTACATGATAAGAATACTTTTTTTTGGCTCTATTGCCAGCAAAGCAGGGCAGCGTGAGATGTTGTTACCTGCTGAGAGCTGCTCTACGTTGGCTGATGTAGTGAAGCTGGCCGGTTGTGATACATTTAAGCCACTGCTTGTGGCCGTAAATCAGCAGCAGGAGCACGATCTCTCCACCTTGGTGCATGATGGTGATGAAGTGGCCATGATGCCGCCATTTTCAGGGGGGTGATGTGGAGCGTGATGAGATCAGCATGAGAATTGTAATAAAGGATCAAACATGAGCGAAGCAGTGCGTATTCAGGAAGCGGACTTTTCGATTGAGAAGGAAGTGAATGCATTGCGTGCGACATCCAAACGCATTGGTGGAATCACTACGTTTTTAGGTTGTGCGCGTGACTTTTCTGAAGGGCGCGATGTGGATTCGATCTGTTTTGAACAATATGCAGATATGGCCGCCACAGCGATGAACAGTTTGCGTCATGAAGCCATTGAACAATTTGATATTATCGATGTGCGTATTATTCACCGTGTCACAACCGTGCATGCTGGTGATCAGATTGTGCTGATTGTGGTGGGTGCTGAACATCGCGGCCCCGCTTTTGCAGCCTGTGAATGGATCATTGATACATTGAAACAACGTGTACCGATCTGGAAAAAAGAGGTAACGCCTGATGGTGACTCATGGGTCACGCAGCATCCATGAATACTTCCCAAAAAAGCACACCTGTATTATCACTTGTTGGCTATTCGAATTCCGGCAAAACCACACTGATGGAGAAACTGGTGTCAGGACTGGTAGCCAAAGGTTTGCGTATAGCCACCATTAAACACAGCCACCATCAACCCGAAATGGACAGACCGGGAAAAGACAGTTGGCGGCATAAACAAGCCGGTGCTGTGACCTCACTGTTGGTTGGTCCTGAAAAAATGCTGATGGTGTCCGATGTGGATGAAAGGCTAAATCCACAGCTGTTAACCGCGCGCTTGTTCACCGATTATGATTTGGTGCTGGTGGAAGGTTATGCCTCGGTTGCCGGGCCAAAGATTGAAGTGGTGCGTGGCGCTCGCTCACAAACACTGCGTTGTAATTCAGATGAATTGATTGCTGTAGCCACCGATATAAACAGTTTGAATGTGGATGTTCCC